>CAZMDL010000028.1:0-6187 GCA_964565285.1 uncultured Candidatus Saccharibacteria bacterium | reverse complement strand
AGAGTGGTCAATTACAACAGACTGTAAATCTGTCGCCCTTGGGCTTCGAAGGTTCGAATCCTTCCCGACGCACAATATTAAAAAAGCTTAACTATCTTGTTAGGCTTTTTTAATATATGTGACGACGAGAGCAAGCAAACTACTTTGCTTGCGTGAAGGATTCGAAAGGCTTTTCCATACGAGTTCTGCTCGACGGAAAAGTACCCGCGACCGTAGGGCGAGAAATTCCTTCCCGGCACACATACAAAAAAAAGAAACAGTTCAAACTGTTTCTTTTTTTTGTATTTATTCTTGATAATTGATTATTTTTGTAATTTGACAAAATGTATTTTTATGATAAAATGAACAAAATTATAATTCTTCACATATAAATATAAAAAATGAAAACTACACTATTCTGGGTACTCCGGTACCTCGTAATTCCTGTAGCTTTCATTTGGAGCTTGGGAATTTTTAATGTCAGTTGGAAAACTGACAACAAGTTTGAAATCTACAATTTTGACAGTGCCGACTATAAGACGCTAGAAATATGCCCTAATAATGCTATTAGTTATTCTGATAGTATTTTAAGGAAACGCAAAGAATTAATTGCAAAAGGTGAAAATTACGAACCCTACCTTTATTTTAGAGACCTTAAACAATTTGAAATGTTTAATATCGTATATCACGATTTTCTAGACAAAACAGATAGTGGTCGTTGTATTGTACTTCGATTCTCTTGTGGAATTGGAGGTACGGGAGCAATAACAAATCTCCGCGATGACAATTGGCGAAACTTAAGTTTCGAAAACAGGAAGACCGACGGTAATACATTTAATAAAATGAATATTACCGAAGCCCGGGCTTTTTGGTTCGCAAATCAAGAAAAACAATTACTTGCAAATCGAATTGAGTCAGAGAAATTTTTCTGGCCAACTGTTTGGAACTGGTTATTTGTCAGCTATTTTAGAGGTATGCTCGTTGCGTTTATTCTATTTTTAATTTGGATAAAACGATTCAAAAAAGATTGTGAAGATGTCTATTGGAGGTATGAAAATTTGAAACAACCAAAAAACGAATTTTCACTACTTTCTTTTATTTATGCATTGCTTATGTGGCCAATTATCCTAATCCAAGATATAAGAAATAGAGGAAAAGAAACACTCAAAAAAGCTGATGTCCTTTCAAGAAGAAAAAACATGTTCTCAATTTTTTCAAAAGAAGAAGAACGGTTACTAAAACTTGGAAGAAAAATGACCTTGCGACAATTCCGCAATCATCTTAATGAGCAAGGACTTGTCCGTAAACATTCACTACTGGTTGCGTTATGCATATTACCTATATTAACTTTTTCTTTTCACACGAAAAGTCATGAAAATTATCATGCACAGAAAAAAGTAACGGTATATTCTAAGCACTATATTGACAATGATGTTGGAAAAGAAAAAATAAGCACATTTTCTATAGATATATATCTTCCACAAGAAGATATATCTATTTTATTGCTTATTAAACAAAAAGTTATATTTTTCAATTATATTTTTAGGTTATCCGATGGATTTTTACAAAAACCAAGAGGAGTACCCAAATGTTGCCTGTTTACACTATAAAAAGTTTAAAACAGTAACAACATTTAAAAAAAATCGTAATGAAAAAAATAATAATAATCTTAACAATCATATGTGCACAAAATGCACATAGTCAAATTGCTTTGAGTGATTCTGCAAACAATACCGAAATCAAAGTATATGCAGGAAATCTTGCGGGTTCAAAAGTTTCAACAAACGGAAACGTTGGAGGCTTCTGTTATACAAGACTTGGAGGGATAATTCTTTGGGAGCCAAGTAAATGGTTTTCAATCTATGCACTTGGTGCTGGAGAATTAGACCAAACTGGGAAATTTTCTCCATTTGGTCTGTTTGGAACAAACTTCATGCACAAGAAAATAAAACTGACACTTGGAAAAGTTGCCACACCTATGACTGAATTACGACCCTTACCCACAACAAGTGCGGGTCAATTCGAGCCTTGGACAAGGCAACAAATCTTAGGATCTGCTTTGGGTGGAAAAATTTCTGCAAACTTCAAAAAAGTTTATGTAGTTAGTGGGGTTTTTAAAAGAGACTCTAATTATTCACTTGAAGTAGGTTTAAAAATTTCCAAAATTCAGCTTGCTGGGTACTATATGCCACTGTCGAAAACATTTGGATTTGCATCTAATGTAAATTTTAAAAATGTCTCGACAACAGCTTTTGTACATAGTACGCAAGTTGCAGGTATGTTACATGTAATCACCGTTCCCCGCCTCAAAATTTCTTTGTATTCTGATATCGGTTACGATTTCAAAAACACAAAGTTACTACGCGGAGAATGGGGTGCGTTCAAAACATTCCATTCAAAACAACTCAATGCACTGCTGGGACTTGGCTACAGCCAAGAAATCAAAAATTTCAAAAGTTATATTTTTATTTTTCTATAAACAAAAGAGCCTGAACAATTTGTTCAGGCTCTTTTTATTATTTCTCCGCTTTAACTTTTTTATTTTGATAAGGAGATTTTATTTTACTTTTTTTCATTTCAATAAGTAATTCATTATCTTTCATACTTACATACACCACATCACCTTTCTTTACACCTTTACCAATAATAAAGTTTGCGACAGGGTTAAGAATTTTATTCTGAATAAGTCGATTAAGTGGTCTTGCGCCATAATGCGGATCATAACCTTCTTTTGCAAGATAGTTTAAAGCATCATCAGAAATTTGAAGAATAATATCCTTAGTAAGTAATCTATCACGGACTACTTGAATCTTCAAATCAACAATATGTCGAATCACTTCTGGGGACAATACATCAAACACTATGGTCTCGTCTAAACGGTTAAGAAATTCTGGGCGGAAATGATCCTTCAGGCTTGCAAGTACTTTATCTTTAGTATTCTGATAATCAATCTCTGTTGTATTATTTGTAAATCCAAGTGTCTCCATCTTTTGAATCAAATGAGAACCAATATTTGAAGTAAGGATTATTATAGTGTTTTTAAAATTCACTACACGTCCTTTTCCATCAGTCATCCGACCTTCATCAAGAACTTGAAGAAGCACATTGAACACTTCAGGATGAGACTTTTCAACCTCATCAAATAAAATTACAGAGTAAGGGCGGTGACGGACAGCTTCAGTCAGTTGCCCTGCTTCATCATGCCCTACATATCCTGGAGGTGAACCAAGGAGCTTTGAGACACTGTGGCGCTCCATATATTCACTCATATCCACACGCACAAGCGCCTTCTCGTCATTAAACATAAATTCCGCAAGTGCTTTAGTAAGTTCTGTTTTACCTACACCAGTAGGACCAAGGAATATAAATGAACCAATAGGTTTATTTGGGTCTGAAATACCCGCACGGCTTCGGCGCACCACATCAGCAATTTTTCCAATAGCAATATCTTGCCCTACAACTCTTTTACGTAATTCATCTTCCATATGAGCAAGCTTAGCCCTCTCTTCTTCGAGCATTTTAACAAGAGGAATACCAGTCCAACGAGAAACAACCTCAGCCACATCTTCAGCAGTAATTTCTTCTTTTAAAATTCTACGAGATTTTTGTAACTTCTTTAAACGTAATAATTTAGATTCTAAATCCTTTTTTAATTCAGGAATTTCCCCATAGCGTATTTCAGCAGCACGAGCCAAATCTGCACGCATTTCTGCATTATCACCCTCTATACGAAGTGTTTCTAATTGTTTCTTAATATTTCGAATACTAGAAACAGTTTCTTTTTCATTTTTCCATTTTAATTCAAGTTCACGAGTTTTTTCTTTTAAATTACCTATCTCATTATCAATTTCTTTAATTCGGTCTTTTGTAGATTTATTTTCAGCTATTGTGTGAGTATCACTCGCAAGTTCTTTTGAAAGTGCTTCCTTTTCAATTTCAAAACGCATAATCTTACGATGCGCTTCTTCAAGCGGTTGTGGTTTGTTTTCAAGCGCAATACGAAGAGCAGAACTTGCTTCATCTATCAAATCCACTGCCTTATCAGGAAGATAACGATTTGTAATATAACGAGTACTGAAGTTAACAGCTGCAATAATAGCATCATCAGTAATTCTTACACCATGGAATAATTCATATTTTTCTTTCAATCCACGTAAAATAGCAATAGCATCTTCATCACTTGGCTCTTCCACAAATACCGGTTGGAAACGTCGAGCAAGAGCAGGATCTTTTTCTATATGCTTTTGATATTCTTTTAATGTAGTTGCCCCAATGGCACGCATCTCTCCACGAGCAAGCGCAGGCTTTAGCATATTTGAAGCATCAAGTGAGCCTTCCGAACTTCCCGCTCCCACAATAGTATGAATTTCATCTATAAACAAAATAACCTTCCCATCAGCTTTTTCAATTTCTTTCATTATTCCACGAAGACGTTCCTCAAATTCACCACGGTATTTAGTTCCAGCAAGAAGTAATCCTAAGTCGAGAGATACAACTTCTTTATCTTTCAAAGATTCTGGTACATCCCCCTTTGCAATCCTTTGTGCTAAAGCCTCCACAACAGCAGTTTTACCTGTACCTGCTTCACCAATAAGAATAGGATTATTTTTTGTACGTCGTGAAAGAATCTGCATAATTCGCATAATTTCTGTGTCACGTCCAATAACAGGATCGAGCTTGTCAGCACGAGCAAGAGTAGTTAGATTGCGAGTAAATTTTGTAAGCAATTTAGGTTTCTTATTTGTAGTTGTATCTGCCACATTATTATTACGAAACAATTCAAGCACATTTAAAACTTTTTCTTTTTCAATTTTAAATCTTCCAAGGAATTCTCTTGTCTCACCTGGAGTTTCAAGTATTGAAAGGAATAAATGCTCTGTTGAAACAAACTCATCTTTCAAATCAGAAGCAATCTTACTTGAATTTTCAATAGCCTGTGCTAAATCTGGAGTAAGGTAAATCTGATAAGAAGGCGAGATTGTATTTTTTGATTCAGGATTTTCTATAATTTCTGCCACATTATCAGTAAGCAGTAATGTATCTACGTCCATTTTATCTAAAATAGAAATTACTAAAGAATCTTCTTGAATAATCAATGCCATCAATAAATGATAAGCATTTACATGATTTTGCCCACGCTCAATAGCAAGCTCGTGAGCTTTGCGAATGGCCTCTTTTGCTTTTGTTGTAAAATGATTAAATGGTGGCATAATAAAATATTTTTATTTTTAATTTGTTTTTGTACTATCTTCTGTTTGTGTTTTTTCTATATTTTCCTTACTATCCAATTTTTCTTCTGTGCCTATTTTAAGTAAAGTAAAACCATTTTCAAACTTTTTTAAAATAGTTGCATGAAAGATTTCATTATTTAATTTTATATCAAAATTTGTTTCAGAAGAAAGATAAGATGAATCTACCATAACGATACCAGTATCCGAAATAACTACACCTTCTGCTATTGGAGAATTAACTTTTGTCGTAATATCACCTTCTTTAATAATCTGTGCCTGCCCTTTAATATAAATTAAAGCACTTAGATTACCTGTTGGAATATTATTTATATCATTCTTTACACTAGTATCAGGACTACTAACTTTCTCAATAGTCTGACGAATAACCTTATTTATTGTTTGAGTAGCTGTTAGTGGAACCTTTTGCATTAAAGAAACAGTAACAATACCCGTTGCAATAGAAACAACAAACGATATTAATAATGTAAGCAATATTAATTGTGATTTATTTAGATCTTTTATATCCATAAGTACATTATAGCACAAAATAAAAGCCTATTTCCAATTAGAATATTTCTTCAAAATATTTTTAAATTCAAATAAAAATACATCCAAATCCTTCTTTTTTGTATTTCTTCCAAGAGTAATGCGTAAATTATTTTCTGTATTTACCTCTTCGCTACGGCAAGCACTTCTTTCTGACACTTCAATACCTTTTGAATCAAGCTCAATAACCAAAAGTTCACTTGAGATACCATCTATTTTAATATTCACGTTATTAGGTAATCTATTATCCTTATCACCATTCAATGAAATCTTAAAATTAAAACTATCATTGAGAGCAAGTAGCGAATCAATAAGATAATCTCGCAAATCAATCAAACGAACAATTTCTTTAATCTTAATATTTTCTGTGATTTCAAATGCCTTTGCGCAACCCACAATAGATGCCACATTTTCTGTACCACTACGCACAC
>CAZMDL010000027.1:0-1930 GCA_964565285.1 uncultured Candidatus Saccharibacteria bacterium | reverse complement strand
GAAAATAAAAAAGGAAAAAAGATAAATGGCAGACGAACAAGTTCAAAATCAAGAAAATAATATTTATGATGAAGCAACTAAAAACGATGCAATGGCAATTGAGTCGTTTTTGGAAAACGTATACGCCAAGAGCGTTCCCCCTCCTTTGAAGCCAAACAAAAAAGAACTATCGTTTTGGGCTATCGCCGGATTGGAGTCTACAATTTTCGTAATGTCTGCAATTGGAGCGGCGGTTCTTTCGGCTATCCGAACGAGCGGATTATTTTTTATTTTAGAATCTTTGTTGATGATAAAATTTAACTTGGATGTTAATTTTGGGTATGGACTTGGTATTCTTGCAATGGTTTCGTCTCTTTTAGCATTTGAAGGTTATTTGCTTGGATATGGTTTGGTTAAGGGGCGACGTTCTGGTAGACTTGAAGTATCAAATGTTGGTATGTGGATTTCTATGATAACTGTCATTGCGGCGGGTATTTTCAGTAGTTTGTCAATTGTTACTCTCTCGGAAACAGCAAATCTAATAGTAAACGGATTGATGGCAGTTATTACTGGCGCGGCGGCGGCAATTGTGGCGTTTTATGCTTCTGAGAATTTTGGTTTTATCATGAATCATGTGACTGCCAAAAGAAACGAAATTCTAAAACTACACGGAGACGCATACGCAGATTGGCGTTCGGAAGGGGTTGCATCATACAAAAAGTCTTCTTACAACATTCGCAGTTCAAAGAGCGAGCATGTGTATGGAAAGAAAAACAACGGAAGCCAACAGCAAGCGCCCCAAGAAAATGCTTCCCAACCACAAACAAAGAAACGCCCCGGCGAGTTGGTAAAAGAATATATGGTCAATGCGCTCAACAACGAAAATCGTCTTCCCGAACCAAAAGAAATTCAAGATGCGTATGGCTTGAATCCGTCCACTGTATATTATGCTTACGCTGAATTTGTTGTTAGTAATCAACAAGAATTATTCAAGCGAGGTTACATGACTGCGGACGCAATTGAAAAGCACATTCTGGCGTTGGCGAAGCAAAAGAAGGTTGACCCGTCAGAATATAGAAAGAATCTAGAATCTAGTTAAAAGAGCGATTTTATTCACAAAAGGAGAATTTTTTGAAACCAATTAATGTATTATCACTGTTTGATGGAATATCGTGTGGTCAGATTGCTCTGGAAAGAGCCGATATTAAAGTTAAAAATTATTTTGCATCTGAAATTGACAAAAACGCAATTAGAGTTACGATGAGTAATTTTCCAAACACCGTTCAAGTAGGAGATGTAACTAAATGGAAAGAGTGGGATTTACCTAAAATTGATTTATTGATTGGAGGAAGTCCGTGTCAAGGATTTTCCTTTTCAGGAAAAGGTTTAAACTTCAACGACCCTCGTTCAAAGTTATTTTCTGAATATGTTGAGATACTTAATCACTTGAAAAAGAAAAACCCCAATATGAAATTCTTACTTGAAAATGTAAGAATGAAGAAAGAATATCTTAATATTATATCCGAATATCTAAACGTTCAGCCGATAAAAATAAATAGTTCCCTTCTCTCTGCTCAGAATAGAATTAGATATTATTGGACAAATATTGAGAATGTGACGCAACCAAAAGATAAAAAAATATTTTTGAAAGATATTTTAGATGAAGACTATGATGGAATTTTTGTTGTTCCAAGAGGATACAATAAAGGAGGTCTTCAGCACTACAAGGGGAAATCTCCAACAATTACAACAAGTAATTGGGAACATAATTTCTTTTTATATAGTCATTTCGAAAAAGAATTGACCGAACTTTTAAAGACTTCAAAATACAAAGATAGTTTTAAGTGGAAGTTTGATTCAGATGGAAAAATTCTATGTCTTAGACCAGACGAGTTAAAAATTCAAAGAATTGGGAGAATTCCAACAAAAAACACTGAACATAAAACCGAAA
>CAZMDL010000026.1:0-6283 GCA_964565285.1 uncultured Candidatus Saccharibacteria bacterium | reverse complement strand
TGAAACACCGCCAAGGAAATATACAACTCCAATCGGAAACAGTACAGAGAAAATCCGTATCACTGCATCTGCAACAACCATGACATTAAATCCTGAAAGTGCCACAACATGAATCGTACCTGTAGTGACAAACATATCCCTATCCTCTTTACTAATACCGCCCTTCTCCCCAATCAGCAACCCTTTTACAAATTCTGCATCACGCATATCGAGCACGCTATCAAGTGATGCTTCAAACTTTTCACGAATATAAAATAATCCTTTCTTTAACATATTTCCACCACTCCCCACCTTTTCAATCTCGCCATTTTTAATAATATAAAAAATATCTTTTACCAGAAGATATCTACCATAATCAAATTCTTTTCCGGTGTTCGTTTCGAAGCTTTCTGGAAGTGTTAGTACTCCAGTCACTTTTACCACATCACCATAGTGATACATTTCATCCGAATGTGAAACAAATAAAATACTGAAGTCTTGCCCGCGCGGGGTTATAGTATAACGCACCGTTCCTCCATCCCGCTCATCAGGATACTCACTTACCATTCCAGTAAGTGTAATAGTGTGATTGACCGCATTTTCATACTGCAGAGTCGGCTGTGGTAAAAAGTAAAAATACCGCACCACAATAACAAGGAGTAACAATAGAAATCCAACAATTTCTTTTCTATTCATTATAAACATAGTATATACAAAAACTTCTTCACTGTTTAGTGAAGAAGTAAAATTTTATAATTTATTCTGTTGTGCGGCACAGGTAGTGGCTATTTCATCTGCGCGTTCGTTATACACATGGCCAGAATGGCCTTTTACTTTCTGCCAAGAGAGTTTTGGTGTCGTCGCACGCACGAGTGCAATTAATTCCTGCCACAAATCTTTATTAAGCACTGGTTTTTTATCAGACTTTATCCAGCCATTTTTTTCCCAATTAAAAATCCATGAAGTGATTCCTCCTAGCACATATGCAGAATCCGCATGAATAACAAGCTCAGTTTCTTTTACAATATCTTTTTTCTGAGAAAAGTATTTGAGCGTTTCAATCACTGCCATGAGCTCCATTCTGTTATTGGTAGTTTCACTTTCGTATCCACCAAGTTCATGAATAACTTTTCCATCTTCTACCATCACAACCCCATAGCCTCCCTTTCCAGGATTTCCAAGTGAACTTCCATCTGTATATACTTCGATTTTCATAGCTTTAGTATAAAGAATTTATGTTATATCTACAATACGAAGCCGGAGGGTAGTACGGCCGGCGAAATAGCTTTTTTCAAATGTGGCAACAAGATTAATACGCTCTCCCACTTTGAGTAAATGGGTAAACGAGTCACGTGTTTTAAAGAATGCAATTGCTTTTACATCTCTTCCTTTTGAATTTTTGAATGTAAGTTCTAGATGATTTTTCTCTTTTCCAAATTCTTTTACTTCTGTAATTTCACTATTTTGAAATAAAAATGTCGGCTTCGGATTTGCCATGCCGTACGGAGCAAGCTGTTCTACCACCCTGTAATTCGCTTCGGTAATGTCATCAAATGATAAATGTGCATCAATGGTATACGATTCTTCTTTTGTTTCGATAATCGGAATCGTCTTGTGCACTTCAAGTAATCGCTCTTCAAGAAAATGCACTTCTTCATGCGCCACAGAAAATCCACCTGCGCCCACGTGCCCGCCAAATTCCATGAGGCTTCCTTGTGGAAGCCCTGTCATAAGCTCAACGAGATTCACTCCACCAAAACTTCGGCACGATCCACGAATCGTATCACTTCCCTCGCTCCCCCATACGAATGCAGGCTTCTTGTGCTCTTCCACTAATTTACTTGCCACGAGACCAAGCACTCCAACACGCCATTTTGGATTTCCGATGACGATGATTGATTTTTCTTCTCGTTTAGAAAGCGTTGCTTTCACTTCTTTCATTATATGAGCTACATTACTTTTACGTTCGGTATTTATTTTCTCTAAATGCTCAGCGAGGACTCGGGCCTTAGCAGGATCACTTTCAGAAAGGACTTCGAAGCTTCGCATTGGTGAATCCATACGTGATGCTGCATTAAGTCGCGGTGCGAGCATAAACGTCACGTCATCTTCCACGAGTGTTGCAGGATTAATAGCCATCTTTTTCCAAAGTTCTTGAAGTCCTGGCCTACGATTCTTTTGGAGTACCTTGAGTCCATAAAAAGCGAGTACGCGATTCTCATCGAGGAGTGGCACCTGGTCCGCAAGTGTCGCAACACCTGCCATATCAAGGAGCCATTTCTCCCAGCCAGTAGGTAAATTCCAGTATTCGCTGTATTTTTTTGTAAGTGCTTGGACCAATTTAAACGCGAGTCCAGCGCCACAAAGCATTTTGTCTGGATAGTTACAGCCTTCCTGTTTTGGATTGAGGATTGCATAGGCATTCGGCACTACCTCGTGCGGAAGATGGTGATCAGTAATGATGACATCAATTCCATTTGCTTGCGCATCAGCAACTTCTTTTATCGCCGTAATACCCAGGTCAAAGGTAATAATAAGATTCACCCCAGTATCAATAAATTCTTTTATTGCATCCATATGGAGCCCGTATCCTTCATCATGACGATCAGGAATATATACGCGGAAATTTTCATAACCGATCTTTGTAAAAAAGTCATGCATGATAACCGCCGCAGGAATACCGTCACAATCGTAATCACTATAAATGACGATATTTTCTTTTGCTTCAGTCGCTTCAAAAATTCGCACCACTGCACGCTCCATATCTTTCATTAAAAATGGATCATATAAATGCTTCTCATATGAAGGAGTGAGGAATTTATCATAGTCTTCAGGTGGCACTCCACGGTTTTTCAAAAGTAATTCAAGTAATTCAGTATGATTTGGCATATGAAAGATTGTAACATATAATAGAATCATAAATGATATTATTTTTTTAAGTCGCGTAGGGCCCCTTTGGGATAAGGCGTGAAAAAATAATAATATCCTTTGTGATTAAAATGCCTGAAACAATTTTTACAAAAATAATCAAAAGAGAAATCCCTGCAGATATAGTATACGAAGATAGAGATTCAATTGCATTTCTCGATATTAACCCTATTTCTAAGGGGCACATTTTGCTTATAACAAAAGATCCACACCTATGGATGACTGATGTGCCAGATGAACTTATCGGAGAAATCTTCATAAAAGCAAAAAATATAATGGCTAAAATGAAAGAAGCATTACCATGTGATTATGTTCAGCTTTCAATTGTCGGCAAGGATGTTCCTCATTTTCACATACACCTTATGCCAAGATATTTTAATGATGGACTTCCTCAATATCAAGTTATCAAATATGAAAATGAAGAAGAAAAGAAAATATTTACTGACAAACTAAAAAACGCTCTACAATAGAGCGTTTTTTAGTTTTTATTTATTGAGAGCCTTTATTCCCGGAAGTGTACCTTTTGAAAGAAAGTCGAGTGTAGCCCCACCACCAGTTGAAACGAATCCTAATTTAGTTTCGAGTTTAAGCTTCGACACAAGTGCAACAGTATCTCCTCCCCCAACAATACTCTTTGCTTTTGATTTTGAAATATATTTAAGAATTTCTTCTGTCGCTCCACCAAAACCAAGTTCATACTTACCAAGTGGTCCATTCCAAAGAATAAATTTTGCACTATCAATCTTTTCTTTTAAGAATTCAATTGATTTTTGCCCCACGTCTACTATCATTTCTTCATGATTCACTTCATTTGGTTTAATGAAACGCTTTTTATTTCCAAGTGCAACTTCAATATCCATAGGAAGGACTAAGTTGTCACTACGCATTAATGTTTTCAAGCTAAACTTACCTTCATCACAAAGTGATTTACCTATTTCATAACCTTTTTCTTTGAAGAAATCATTAGCAATAGCACCTGCCACAAACACAGTATCTGCATGTTTTAAAAATTTCTTGATTAAAGGAATTTTTGTTTCAAATTTAGCGCCACCAAGAATAAACAAAAATGGACTCTTCGGAGTAAATGCTAAAGATAAGTGTTTTATTTCATCCTCAAGCTGAAAGCCAGCGAAACAAGGAAGAAACTTAGGAAGTCCAACGATAGATGAATGCTCACGATGCGACACAGAGAACGCATCGTTAACATAAAAATCACCAAGACGAGAAAGTCCACGAGCAAAAGATACATCGTTTTTCTTTTCACCAACTTCACGGCGAATATTTTCAAGCAATACTACGTCACCAGCTTTCAACATACTAAGTTCTTTTTCTGTTTCACCGAGTAATACAGGAGTCTTTATAAATTTTGCATTTTTAATATATTTCTTTAAATTAAGTGCTACCTTATCTAAACTCTCCTTACCATCTTCCCCTAAATGAGCAATAAGAATAACAATAGCACCTTTTTTCTGAAGATATAAAATAGTAGGCAAAGCTTTCTTGATACGAAAATCATCTACAATTTTTCCATCTTTTATAGGAACATTAAAATCTACACGCAAAAGCACCTTTTTCCCTTTTATAGCCCCAATTTCTTTTAGTAATTTCATTTTGTTGATGCTGATTTAATAATAAAAGTAAACTTTTTTGGATCTAAACTTTCACGCCCAACCAATAAACCATCCACCCCACCATGAGCCATGAAAATTTCACAATTCTTAGTATTTACAGAACCACCATATAAAACTCTTACTGAATGTGCCACAGAAGGTCCAGCTATATCAGCTAATGTTTTCTTTATATAAAGAGCCATTTCCATTGATTCTTCAGGTGTTGTCTCACGAATTGCATCTTTACCTATTGCCCATACTGGTTCATAAGCAATTACAATATCTTTTATTTTGGATTTTGGTACATTCAATAAACATTCCATTAGCTGCGTGCGAACTACAACCAAATAAGAAGCGTCCTGTAAACGCTCTTTCTCACCTACGCACAAAATTGGAGTAATACCAGATTTAATTAAAGATAAGATTTTTTTATTACAATCCTCATTTGTTTCCCCCATAGCTCGACGCTCAGAATGTCCTACTATAGAAAATTTTGCCTTCAAATTCTTTAACATTGAAAAAGAAATCTCTCCAGTATAAGCACCAGATTCTTCAAAAAAAGTATTCTGAGCTCCTATCATTACTTTCTTTTGTGGGAGTTTTGTAAGAATAGGTAGATATATTGATGGCACACATAGAGCCACATCAACGTCTTTAATTAATTTTGAGGAAGTAGATATACCTTTAAGTAATTTAACAGCATCGGTAGATGAAATAGGGTTCATTTTCCAATTACCAACAATTAGTTTTCTCATAATGCTATTATAACACATTTAAACACTGAGCCCTATTGTGTTTCCTTCCAAGATGCCACACTATAAGAACCAGAAGGTCCACTAGAAAAATTAAGATTTGCAAGACCAGATTCATAAGTAAGACTTGAGCCACCTGTAATACTCACTTTATAAGCAGTAGCTTCTTTAAGAGATGCACCACCATCAATAACAAGAGTTCCATTTGGTACATATAAAATCATTGCCCCTGCTCCTCCATTAACAGTAGCGGCAGTTGATGAAACACTATTTGAAATAAGCATAATATAACTACCACTTGTGCCTGAGCCAGTAGCATCAGCACCGCCAGAAACAGAAATATTTCCATCTACAATAATAAGCCCATCATTTGAACCATAACTAGAATCAAGCTTAAGATGAGCACCACCATTTAAAGTCATATTACCGGTTACCCATACTGGACCTGTTAAAGTCATCGTACCTCCACCATCAATAGTAAGATTGCCAGAAATCTTTTTTGGCCCTAAACTAGCACCTGCCCAACCAGAAGAATAATTCCCACTATAGGTACCGCCAGCCGATGCATCGCTCTTCCATTGAGTAATATTTGCATCAGATATAGGAAAAGTTTGATAAGAAGGATCAGTTCCAGAAGTACAAGACTTATTATTACCTGTTCCGGAAGCACAATAAATAGAACCTGTAGTATTGGTATAATTTACTGTATGAGCCTGTGCATTCGCAGTACCACCATACCCAATATTAAGTTTATTATTCACATCAGCCCCACTAATAGACCCATTTATTCCGCCCATATATAAAGAAAAGAAATAATCCAAACCAGCGGGTGATGTACTACTCCAAGATCCACCAAATTGTCCAATTTTTCCTATTCCATTTGAATATCCTGCACTATTGGCACCTAGAATATAATATTTATTACTTGATGAACTAGCATCGAGAACCATCCAGTAAGTTGTGTTTTCACTAAGTAATACATCTGAACTTGAAAATGATACATCAATCCATCCA
>CAZMDL010000025.1:0-6546 GCA_964565285.1 uncultured Candidatus Saccharibacteria bacterium | reverse complement strand
TTACAACCTAGGCAATCTCGGCAAAACCAAAGGTTATGTGACTCAACAGACATAATGGTGAAATAACACTCATAACATTTATATAACCAAAAACATTCGTAACACTTCTCGGAAGAATTTACATGGGAATTATCTATGCAGTTTTTTGAGAGGAAATAATCATTACCATACAGGCAGTCCTCAGAACTGTTTGAATTAAAAACAAGGTAGCAATTCTTCAGCGTCGCAGCATTTGCTGCATAAGGGCTATCTACCATTCTTTCTATATTGAGTGCGTATGCAGGCACTTCTTTTTCAAGTTCAAAAAACTGAGTAAAAAAATCGCGAGAAAAATCAAAATCCCTCGCATATTCCATCGCATCCCAAGAATCACCAAACCACTCTTGGTCCGTAACCACCTTTCTTCCTGCAGAGGGAGGATATAATGAAAAGATATTTTTGCCGGAAAAAGCACTGTTTGCCTTAAAAAGCTTCCGTTCATTTCGAAATGCAAATCTTCGTTCTGCTCTACACCCCATACAAAATGTCGGTGGTGGTACTTTTATCTTTTGATAGAAAGAAAAATCATCAGGTTCAATATTGAAGTCTTTTTTACAATTCTGACAATTACGAGTTTCCATATATTTTATTATATTATAAATATAACCGAATTACAGTACCAACAAACTCTCCGCCGTCAAAATAAGATTTAAAGTTTTCAATATTTTTACCATTCATGATTGCCACTTCAATACCAAGCTCTTCTGCTTTTTGTGCAGCGATTGGGTCAAACGGAGCAGACAATCCTGGCTCCCATTCTTTTGGTAAAAGTGCACGGAAATCAGCCCAAGAACTTTTCTCTATCTTTTTTGCATCAGGATATTTATTTGGATCTTTATCGTAGGCATAATCAATGTTCGAAAGATTAACTACCACTTTTGCTCCCACACTCTGTGCACAATGAATCGCAGCAAGATCACTACTATTCCCTGGCTTCCAACCTGCACTCAATAAAATAGGCTTATTTGTTTGTGGAATTTCATCAGGATTTAAAATTACTTTTTCATATGCTAAATCACCAAATGAAATACGCACAAACTCAGCATTTAATCTTGTTACAGCTATACCCATCCAATCAAGATCTTCATTTGAAGGACTTACGATATTACTCAATGCATCATTATATCTTCTGCAAACCTTACCCCCACCTGTTATAATTACAAATTTAAAACCATTATTTACATAATGCTTTATGGTATTAGTAAATTCTTTTAAGAAATTAATATCAATTTCATTTGGAACAATCAATGAACCCCCTAGAGATATAACAATGTAATTTGAGCCATTCATACTATAATCCAAGTGACTTAATAATATCTAAATGAACTTGTTCAATAGTTTGCTCTCCATTTATTGTATGCATTATGTAACCCTCCTTATCTTTAAAATAATTCATTGAAGGAATTACATTATTTACATATTCATCAAATCTTTTTGCTATACCTTCATCTGTATCATCAGCACGTGCACGAAGCTTCATTCTTTTTGTAGCTTCTTCTTTACCAAGCTCAATATAAATTACATGAACAATGTTTCTCTTATAAAACTTCATAGCACTCTCAAATGATTCAGATTGAGAAATAGTACGGGGGTATCCATCGGCGATAAAAGTAGTACCCTCTTTCATATTATTTATAAGTATATTTGTAAACAAACTAGTAGTAAGAAAATTTGGCTGAAGATACCCTTTCTCTAAAGTTTCCTTTACTATTAAACCTGTGTAACTACCACTTTCTATAATTTTACGATATTCATTACCAGTAGAAGTAAACAATACATCATCTGATATGTTTTTTTCTTTAAGATATTTTTGTAATAATTCTACTTGAGTACCCTTACCAGAGCCAACTATACCAAAAAATACAAATGTGTGTGTTGTGTTCATAATTTTATTATATACTAATTATTTTCACATTAAAAAAGCCCTAATTAAGGGCTTTTTTAATATTCTCTCATTGAGAGCTGTGCTTCAATTTTTTTAATTAAATCCAGTACAACAGACACTACGATCAATACAGCAGTACCACCAATAGCGAATGAAGTAATTCCAGTAACTGATTTAATAACTAATGGAATAACAGCGATAACACCAAGGAACAGTGCTCCCATAAATGTAATGCGTCCTAGTACTTGGGCAATATAATCACGAGTTGCTTGACCTGGGCGAATTCCTGGAATAAACGCACCATTCTTCTGAAGATTTTCAGCAAGTTGATTTGGATCAAAAGTAATTGCTGTATAAAAATAAGTAAACAAGAAAACAAATATAAAATATGTGATTGAATAGAGCCATGTATTCTGAACGAACCACAATAATCCATGAGAAACTTTCAATAAAGTTACACTATGAGAAGCTGAGAGTAGGTTACCAAGTAATTGTGGAAACATAAGGATAGAAAGTGCAAAGATTATTGGGATAACCCCTGCTTGTGTAAGACGTAATGGAAGATATGTATCAGTACCACCACTAACACGCAAACCACGAACTTGTTTTGCATAAGTTACAGGAATCTTTCTTTCTGCTTCAGAAACAACAACCACTGAAGCAACAATCAATAAACCAGTAGCTAAAAATAGCAAGTAAACAGGTAAACGTGAAGCATCAAAAGTAAATATAAACTGATTAACTTCTGTAGGAATATTTGCAACTATACCTGAGAAAATAATAAGTGAAACACCATTACCAATACCAAATTCTGTGATAAGTTCACCAAGCCACATAAGTAGCATTGAACCTGCAACGATTATTGAAATATTAGCAACCTTTGCAAACATAGTAAGATCGCCAATCACGCCTTGTTTTGTAAGTAAAACCAAAAGACCAATAGCTTGAATAATAGCAAGAGGTATAGTAATCATACGACTGTATTGAGAGAATTTCTTACGTCCTATCTCACCTTCTTCTTGGTACATTGCTTTGAAGCGTGGCACCATAATAGTAAGAAGTTGCATTATAATAGATGCAGTAATGTAAGGACCAACACCAAGCATTATAATAGAAAGGTGTGAAAGTCCCCCACCAGAGAATACATTTAATATACCTAGGAATTGATTGTTATCAAGAAAACGGGCAAGCTTAAGTGCATCTACTCCTGGAATCGGAATAGCTGCAAGTAAACGGAAAGAAACAAGAGCCACGAGTACAAAAATTATTCGAGTTCTAAGAGTTTTGTCTTTGAAAATTATTTTTAATTTTTGTTGGAATTGTTCCATTATATTTTTACTTAACCTTTATTTCACCACCAGCCTTTTGTATCTTTTCTTTTGCTATTTTAGAAACTTCACACTTCTCAATTATTAGTTTACGAGATATTTCACCGTTACCAAGAATTTTAACTGTTGGAGCCTTACCACTAATTCTGCGTACAATTTTCATTGCTACCAAAGTAGTAGGATTTACTGTTGCACCATTTTCAAACAAGTTCAATGCTTCTACGTTCACTGGAGTAAACTTCTTTACAGTAGAATTAAAACGGTAACCACGGAGCTTAGGAATCTTCTTGATCATGTCACGAAGCTGTGGGCGACGCTTGTTACCTGCACGAGCTGTCTGACCTTTTCCTCCACGCCCTGAAGTCTTACCACGTGTACCACCACGGCCTACTTGACGTGCTTTCTGGTTTGGATTTTTTCTTTTTAAATCATTTAATTGCATAAAATTTATTTAGTTACTTCGCTTGCCACTACAGCCTTTGGAGCTTGAGTAGCTTTTGCTTTTAGCTGGTAAAGTGCAGCATATGCAGCACGAGCATTGTTTAACTTATTCTTTGAACCTGAATTAATCTTTGCTGTTACATTCTTTACACCACCTAATACAAGAATATCACGGACAGTACTACCAGCCACAAGACCTTTTCCACGGTTTGGCATTATTGTAAGTCTTGAACTTGCGTATTTTGCTGAAACATCATGAACAATAGAATGTTCTTTTGTAAGATTAATCTTGAACATGTTTTTCTTTGCAATGCGGAGTGCCTTTGCAATAGCAAGTGCAGTGTCGCCACCCTTTCCTGTTCCAAGACCAATACTTCCTTTCTTATCACCAATAGCAATAGCTACAGCAAATGTCATACGACGTCCACCAGATACCACACGAGTAACACGACGGATAGAAACCATCTTCTGATCAAATTCTGGCTTTGCTCTTTCAAAGAAAGCTTTAGGCTTTCTTTCTCCACCTTTACTATTTGGGTTAAACTTACCTTTTACGAAAGGCTTTTTATCAGTAGTATTTGTTTTTGGCTTTTGTGTATCCATATATTTTTATTAAAATTGTAGTCCTCCTTCTCTTGCACTATCTGCGAGAGCTTTGATGCGACCAGTGTATTTAAAACCATTACGATCAAAAACAACTTTTGAAATTCCTTTTGCAAGAGCTAATTTTGCAATTTCTACTCCTACCTTTTGTGAACGTTCTGTTTTTGTACCTTTTGTATCTTTCATATCAGAAGAAGAAACGATTGTTACAGAAGCATTATCATCTATAAGCTGAGCATAGATAAAAGCGTTAGAACGAAACACAGAAAGACGTGGGCATTCTGAAGTACCAAAAATCTTTGTACGAATCTTTCTCTTTAGTCTTATTCTTTTGTCTGGTTTCTTGTTCATATTTTTTAAATAAATTCCTAATTAGATTATGCTGCTTTCTTACCTTGCTTACGGCGAATAACTTCATCACTATAATGGAAACCTTTACCTTTATATGGTTCTGGCTTCTTTAATGCACGTACTGATGCAGAAAACATTCCTACTAATTCTTTATCAATACCTGTAATAGTAACAACGTTCTTTTCAGCAGTAAGAGTAAGACCTTCTGGGATATCTACATTTACTGGGTGTGAAAAACCTAAAGCGAGTTTAAGAGTCTTTCCAGAAACTTCAGATTTAAACCCAACTCCTTCAAGAATTAATTTCTTTGTAAATCCTTCTGTAACACCGATCACCATATTCTTCACATGAGAAGCATATGTACCCCATAGAGCATTCAATGTACGATCTGTAGTAATCTTTGGAGTAAATGTGATTTGATTATCAGCAATATTGATTGTGATATCACCTGGGAACTCACGAGTAAGTGAACCTTTTGGTCCTTTCACAGAAAAAGTCTTTCCAGAGATTTTAGCCTCAGTATTACTTGGTATTAAAATTGTTTGTTTTCCTACTCTAGACATAAAATATTACCAAATTTTGAATAATGCTTCACCTCCGACCATTTCTTTACGTGCTTGTTTATCTGTAAGAATTCCTTTTGGTGTTGTAAGTACAAGCAAACCATGACCATTCTTAACTGAACGAATTTCTTTTACTCCCTTGTAAATACGGCATGATGATTTTGAAACACGGTCTACACCCTTCACTTTTGGTTCACCACCAACATATGCAAGTTCAAGTTCAATCACAGGAAAACCCTTACGAGTCTTTTTTGATGCAGATTTAAGATATCCTTCTTTAATCAAACATTCAGCAATTGCCATCTTTATCTTTGAATGAGGAACAACAACAGAAGCATGCCCAGCATTACTTCCATTCTTTATCATTATTATCATGTTTGCTATTTGATCCATATATTTTTTAGATTATTGAATAGATACGATTACCAAGAAGACTTACGTACACCTGGAAGTAATCCATCATTTGCGAGTTCGCGGAAGCAGATACGACAAAGACCGAAATCTCTCATATATGCGTGTGCACGGCCACAACGAAAACAACGATTTGTTTCTCGACTACTAAACTTACTTTTCTTTAAATGTCTTGCGATAACTGATTTTTTTGCCATAAATAATTAGCTTTAGGATTATCCCCTAGTGTGAACCTTGATATCTCGTTATTTTTCTTGAAGTCCTTATTTCTAAGATTCTCAAGGAGAACAACGGATCAAAAGCTCACGTCCCACTATACTAGCAGAAAGACTTTTTAAAGTCAAATAAATTTACAACGAATAATAATTAAACCACAGATAAAAATAAAATCCCCTTTCGGGGGTTTTATTTAGTTTCTTTATTTCTTAAATGGTACACCGAGGATTTCAAAAAAGTTTGTTGCTTCTTCTTTGTTTTTAGCTGTAGTAACGATTGTTACCGCCATTCCAAAAACGTCTTTCAATTCTTCGTCTCCTGTTTCTGGGAAAATAGTGTGTTCTTTGATACTCATTGTAAGGTTACCGATATTGTCCACAATCTTTCTTTCAATACCACGGAAGTCTTTTGTACGAGGGATAGCTACGTTTATAAGTTTATCAAGGAAAGAATACATGCGAGCTCCACGAAGTGTAACCATAACACCGATTGGATCACCTTGACGAACCTTGAATGATGCAATAGATTTCTTTGCACTCTTTAATGCAGGCTTTTGACCAGTGATTTTTGATAGACGGCCAGCAATAAATTCATTACGGTTTTTATCACGCTTTATACCAGAACCTGTACCAGAAGATACGATTACTTTCATAAGGCGAGGTGCAGCCATTTTGTTCTTATAACCAAACTTTGGCTTTAGAACATCATA
>CAZMDL010000024.1:0-4438 GCA_964565285.1 uncultured Candidatus Saccharibacteria bacterium | reverse complement strand
GAAGTTCTTAAAACATACGAATCAAACCCACAGGTGAGGATTTTTAAGGAAGAAAAAGTGGGTAAGCATAATGCATTGAATACTGGTTTACTTCATGTAAAAACTGAATTTGTAGGATGTTTGGATGCCGATTCTTCTGTTCACCCTGAGGCATTAAAGAGAATTATTACATTTTTTGATAATCCTCATACTATGGCCGTTGCACCATCTATTGTGGTGCGTGATCCTAAAAATATAATTCAGTATGCACAACGTGCTGAATACGATATGGCTCATTACAATAAAAAAATGTTGGCATTCTTGGGTGGTATCCACGTTACTCCTGGGCCATTTTCAATTTTTCGTAAAAGTGTTTTTGATGAACTTGGACCATATCGTAAAGCTCATCATACAGAGGATCAAGAAATTGCTCTACGTATGCAACAAAATGGTTATAAGATTGATCATGCTCCTGATGCATATGTATATACAGGTAGTCCTAATTCAATTCCTAAACTATATCGCCAGCGTGTAAGATGGATTTATGGGTTTATCCGCAATGCTTTTGATTATCGTAAATTAATATTTCGACCTGAGTATGGTACTATCGGTTTGTTTACTTTACCTTCTGGTATTATATCTATAATGGGTACTATGTTTCTTTTAATTTATTCTATAACTCAATTATATCAATATGTAGAACGTAAGATTTTACAAATTGCATCAGTGGGTATTCATAATACTGGTAATAATCTATTTTCTTTTAATTTATTCTATTTTGATACCAGAATATTTATCTTTATTTCAGTATTGCTTTATGTTATGGTTATTATTGGATTGATTAATGGTAGAAGAATGATTTATGGCCGAGAGATGATGTTTTGGGATATACCATTATTTATATTGATTTATATGGTTATTGCTCCTTTTTGGCTCGCTAAAGCTGTATGGAATGCGGTATCGAATCATGAAGCAAGCTGGGCAGAAGAAAGAGATTATTCATTAACAGAAAATAAGTTATAAAATATGCAAAAGAAAAATGATTGGGCAAAATATATTATTGTTTTATTAATTACGCTTGGTTTGTTTGCTGTAGCTGGTGGACTTTCTAATTTTTTTACAAATCGAAAGATTGATACTATGCGTGCAATTCAAGACAAGCTTGCTACAGATATTCTTTCTTCTGAAACTCAATTCTCACTTCTTTCAGAGCTTTCTTGTGAGCAAGATGACGGGGAAGAGAATCTTTCTTCCGAGCTTAATGACTTGGCTGCTAAGATTGAGTATAGTGAACGTAATCTAAAGGGGAATGATACTGCAAATGAATTAAAGCGTTATTATACTATTCTTGAAATTAAAGATTATATCTTAACAAAAAAGATAAATAGTAAATGTGGAACAAAACACCTTCCATTACTGTATTTCTATACAACTGCTGATAACTGTACTGAGTGTACAAAGCAAGGATTTGTACTAACTGAATTGCGTGCAAAATATCCAAACTTGCGTGTGTACTCTTTTGATTATAGTTTAGATCTCTCAGCATTGAGTGCTCTGGAAAAGATATATAAAATCGATGATACAAAGCTTCCTGCGATTGTGATTAATGAGCAAAAAATGACTGGTTTTAAAACAATTGAGGAGATTGAAAGGTTTGCACCAGCCATATTAAAACTCGGAGCAACTAAAAAGCAAACAGAAAATAAAACTAGGAAGTAATAAAAATAAAACCACCCTTGCGGTGGTTTTATTTTTGTATATTTTGGCGCCTGTTCTCAGAGTTAAACTAAGAACCTTTGTTTTAGTTATGCTTTGATTGGAACCTTATTTATTATCTGGAGCCGCTTCTCGGACTCGAACCGAGGACCTTCGCTTTACAAAAGCGTTGCTCTACCAACTGAGCTAAAGCGGCGTATTATTTTTTCAAAACATTCCTAAACCTTATATCTACAAAAACAGCTAAAGCGTATTAATTAGGCATATCATGCTCTGCACGAACATGTTCTCTAATCTTTTTTATTTTAATCTTTGATTCACGAATTGCTCTTTTAAGGAATGTATTATTTGGCTTTATTTCTGTATTTTGTTCTTTCTTTTTAAAGATATTGAACAATTTAGGAAAACGAATAAATATAAATTTCTTAATTTTTGTTGTCATAATAAACCAGTATTTTGCGGTAGTTATGACAGCCCATTGCAAAAATCGTTTCAGATAATATAGCATATATTTTTCAATTTTGCTAATCGAAAAATAGAATGGCTCCTCATCAGCAAGTGGTACACGTATACCACTTGCGACTTGGCCATAAGACCGCATTATTATAATAAATGCGGTCAATATAGATACAAAAAATATAATTGTAAGTATAATTGTCATTATCTTAAATCAATAATCTTAACCAATAGATTCTCTACTAAATTTTAGCAGTTTTGCTCCTTTTTGTAAAAGTAAATTACCAATAGTTATATCTGGATTCTTTACGAAAGGTTGGTCTACTAGTGTTTGTTCTTTGAAATAAGTATCTATCTTTCCTTGTAGCATTTTTGCTTTAATATCCTCTGGCTTTCCTGATTCATCTACTTCTTTTGCAAATAATTCTTTTACTTTATTTACCTCTTCTTCTTTTACTTCTTCACGAGTAGTATATGCAGGTTTCATTGCTGCAATGTGCATAGCTATGTCTTTTGCAAGATCTTTATCTCCACCTTCAAGTGAAACTATAACAGCACTTTTACCTGCGTGTACGTAATTACCAATAGTATTACCTTCATATAATTCTACTTTTCCAAGTTCAATTTTTTCTCCAACTTTCTGTACGATTTCATTAATCATTGGAAGTGAAGCTTCGTTTATGTTTTCAACGCCTTCTTTTAGAGCTTTTTCTGCAAGGTTTTGTGCAAGTGTAGTAAAGTCACTATTCTTTGCTACGAAGTCTGTCTCACAGTGAAGTGTAAGTAGTACTGTTTTTTTATCATCTCCTACTACTACAATGATACCTTCGTGTGCATCACGATCAGCTTTTTTCATTGCTATATCACTAGATTTTTTTTTAAGAATAAGAAGTGCTTTTTCCATGTCTCCTTCTGCTTCTTCAAGCGCACGCTTGCATTGCATAATAGAAACACCAGTACTATCTCTTAATTCCTTCACTAACTCTGTTGTGATTTGTGTAGACATAATTATTTTTTATTTTAAATTACTAATTTTTACCACTCACACTTATTTTACTTCTTCTCCACGTGCACCATCTCTGTATGCCTTTTTGATTTCTTCAGCGAAGAAAGCGATACTTGAACTAGAACCATCATTTGCCACAATAGGGAATTCAACATCTTTTACATTTGAGTCGGTATTTAAAATACCGATTACGGGAATGTTCATTTTATGAGCTTCTGTAACTGCAATGTGTTCCTTCTTTGGGTCAATAACAAATAATACATCTGGCATTCTAAGCATTCCTGTAATACCAGAGAAATTTCTTGTCATATCGTCCATCTCTCTTTCGATAAGTAAACGTTCTTTTTTAGTATATTTTTCAAGACCTCCGTTTTGTTTTTGTTCACGTAGATCTAGGAGTTTTGCGATTCTTTTTTTGATTTCAGGGAAATTTGTAAGTGTACCACCAACCCAACGTTCATTTACGTAAGGCATGTTTAGTGCAAGAGCTGTTTCTGTAATTGATTGGCGTGCTTCAGACTTTGTACCTACAAACATTATAATCTTTCCAGCTTGAGCAAGATTTGCTACATGTGCCTTCAAAGATTCAAACATTTCTGCTGTCTTTTCAATATTGATAATATCAATGCCATTCTTTGTGTTAAAGATATATGGCTTTGTACTTGGGTGGCGACGTGTCTTTGAATATCCAAAGTGTACACCAGCCTTAAACATAGTCTCGATTTGTTTTTCTGTACTCATATTTATGTCCATCGCTTTGTAGCGTATGGTTAATTAATTATAATACCTCCGTTTTTGAGCATTTCAGCTTATTTACAAGGTGATTTTATTTGATTTATCAATAAAAAAATCCCTCACGGAAGTAGCAATATAGTACCAGAAAATCCTTTATTTTGCAACTACTCTTTTGTTTGTAAAATAAGGCATTTTGGAGTAGTATGGGGTATATGAAGCAATCACATTTGTTTACTAAAACTAAGAAAGAGGCTCCTGCAGATGAGGTATCAAAAAACGCTGAGTTTTTGATCCGTAGAGGGTTTATTCATAAAGAAATGGCTGGTGCATATATGTACCTTCCACTTGGTTTACGTGTCTTAAAAAAGGTAGAAAATATAATCCGCGAAGAGGTTAACAATGTAGGAGCACAAGAGATTTCAATGACAGCATTACAAAATCCTGAATTATGGAAAAAGACAAATCGTTGGGATGATGAAGTTGTAGATAATTGGTTTAAAACAAAATTAAAAAACGATACAGAGCTTGGTCTTGGTTTTTCTCATG
>CAZMDL010000023.1:0-3855 GCA_964565285.1 uncultured Candidatus Saccharibacteria bacterium | reverse complement strand
TCTGAAAGTAATGGTGGTTCTATTGTGGTGAAATCTGATTCTGCTGTAATGTCTTTTAATGCATATGTTTCTGTAATAGCGCGGTCGACGATTGAATCTTCTTCTGGAGTTAACCCACCTAGCATTATACGAAATAATCCTACGAGGTTTATGGTATTTGAACGAAGCACATCTGCCCCTGTTTCGTCTTGGCTTGGAATTGGAAGATCAAAAGGATTTATGTGGTGATCTGAAGAAAGTGCGATATTGAAATACCTTCCACCTAATGCTTCTGCTAAGAATTCATATTCACGCTCAGGGTCAATTACTATTACTTCTGTATCAAACATTAATGTACGGATAATCTCAAGCTTGGTAGCATAAGATTTACCTGCACCAGAAGTAGCAAAAGTAATTGAGTTATAGTTTGGTAAAGAGAATCGGTCAAAAATAACAAGACTAGAATTGTGGCGATTTACCCCGTATAGTATTCCTTTGTCTGAAGTAAGGTCAAAGGACACAAAAGGAAAAATACTTGAAAGTGGTTCTGTGTTTAGCTTTTGGTGAATTTCGAGTAAATCTGTACCAGTAGGAATAGTACTCTTGAATGCTTCTTCTTGTTGGAATAAGGCTGGTTTTAGGTAAATTAATTTTGATTCAAGTAATGATTTTATTTCATTTTCTACTTTAAATAATTCATTTTCATTATCAGCATATATTGTAATATACAATCCTACCTCAAACATTTTTTCTTGTGCTTGCATTAGGTTGTCTCTCAATCCTTCTAAGTCTTGATATGCTGTATCAAGCATTGGGTCGCGCACTAAACCTTTACTTTCACGAATAGAAATCTGACTCTGTACTTCAGCTACCTTTTTTTGGAAAGCTTTTAGGATTTCTGTTGTTTCTATTGGATGTATAAAGATTGAAACATCAAAGACCTTATCAAGATTTACTATGGGAGAAAACCAGTTGTCGGTAAGGTATCTTGGGTATGAGATAACAAAAAATGTACGAGCAATTTTGTCCCCTAGGTTTAATGATTTTGGGGTAATTTCCATTGCTGAAGGAGCTATTACATCTTGTAATTCAAGTGCAGCGGCTTTATATATTTCATTAGGTAAAACAGGCATGACGTTTTTATTCATGTTTACCTCATTTTTTTTATTTGATCCAAATAGTGATGAAAATATACTCATATTATTGTTTAGAGCCTACATTACCTTGTTCGAGTTTTATTCCTTGGCTAATATCGCCTGGATCAAATGTTTTATAAAATAATTCAATTATTTCTTCTGTTCCAAGTTGTGAACTTCTTACCCCAAAACGTCCCAATCCTTCTGTAACCATTCCTACTCTTTGATCAAGCTGGCTTCTTTTTTCTTCAAAATCAGCAAGAGGGTTTTCCTTTTTTTGCTCCCCATATTCTTTTGTTTTAGTCCCTCCAGACATTCTATCGAGAAGGCTTCCCTTTTGAGATATGATAGTTGTACTATAGGGAATTACAATAAAGAAGCTTTTTGTCATTATGTTTACTTCTTCAGTGAAAGTTCTTATAAATTCTATATATTCTTTTGTTTGAACTTTTATTAAAGGTTCAACTTGTTGTTTCATTCTCTCTTCAAGTAATAATAAGTATGGGCGAATATCAAGACGGCGTGATTGGATTACAATTTGTGTTTCAAAATCTAAACCATTTAGGAATGCTTGGAATTGAGATATTGTCGCTTTCTGTTCTTCGTCTGATTTTAGAGAAAGATTAATAGAAGATGCAACTAAAACTGCACGAAGACCACCGTCTTTTAATACGATGATACCATCACGCACTTCTTTTATTGGTACGAATCCTTGTGCACCTTCTGCTTTTAATGCCATGAGTTAATTATATACTAAAATTATTTTTTATCTAACACATCAAGACTCCAAGATAAATCTTTTAGTTTACTGGAGGAGATTTTTGGAACAACTGACACTGGTTGTATGTTTTCTTCTATTTTTTCCTTCCCTACTTCTTCTTTATAGGCTCTTTGTTTCCAGATATATAGTTTTGATTTTAAACTATAAGCGATAAATGCCTGTAAATAATAAATAAATGGTTGGTCATTTATACGATAAAAAGCAAGTGCAGCTGAGAGTCCTGCTACTGGTAGTATTATAGGTATAGCAAGCCAGATAGGAAGGAATTTATAAATCACAAATATCATACCAGCTCCACCTACAAGGTAGGCAAATTGTTTGAATGTTAAAGGTCCAAAGAGTTTATCTTCAACATCAATAAATTGTGGTACTTTAAATTGCATATTTTATATTTCTTCTTTATAAGGATCCTTTTTTGTAATAGTTGTGTTTATTGTAGGATTTTTTAGTTTGTCGGCAACCATACTTGTAGGTATTACTGGTGGATTCTCTATGTCACCGAGTAATTCGTTGCGAGCTTGCGAGCTTGAAGGGATGTTTTGTGCTGGTATTATTGGCTTTTCGTCTATCATACCTACTCCTGATTTTTCGAGTAATTTTTCGTCTATTTCCATATTGTTTTCATTTAGTATTTCTTGTGCTTTTTGTGGAACTTCGGCTATATCTTCTATCATTTCTATTCCAGCTGTTCCGAGTACATTTGTTGGTTTTGAAATATTAGGCACTTGCTCTGTTTTTAGAATAGGAGTCTGTGCCGTAGTTACTATTTGTATTGGCGTATTTTGAGGTTGTATTATTTTTGCTGGAGGTTTTGGAATTGGAATTTCTTCACTTTTATTTTTTATTTCATTTTCAGCATGAGTTTTTAGAGCTGTTCTTATTGAACTCATTATATTATTGTTTATTTCTGTAGTAAGAGTATTTGCTTGGTCGGTAGATAACCCTAAATCACTAACAATATTATTTGTAAATTCATCAGGATGAATTAATCCAAGTAATACCTTGTTTGTGATGTTTTCTAGCTTACCCATTTGTTCTATGCTGAGCTTTTGTTTTGAAGCTACTTCATATAATTTCTTTTGGTAGTCAGAATTTTCTATTGCATCACGAACTTCATATGGTAAATTTGCAAATCTTTCATCTAGGGTTTTACCTTTTCCGTATTCTTTCTCTGCTATATCTACTGTATTTGCATTATATGTTTCTGTTAGCATTAAACGAAAATCTTTTACAATTGTATTGTTTACTTCTTCTACTATTTTCCCTGCAATATCTTTAGGTACTGCTAGCTCATTCATTACTGTTTTTTCATATTCTTCTGGGTGTACTATTCCAAGTAATAGCATAGTAGTTTCAGCGCCAAGGGTTTGTATTTGGTTTGGTGTTAGTATGTATTTTGTCGCAATACTGTCCAAGATTTGCATCCAATCCATACGAGAAAACATTTCTTGAGCTTTTGTAGGAAGCTTGCTGTAATATTCTGCTATTGTTTTTTGTAATTCTTCTTGGTTCATATAAATTTATTTATTAGTGATGTCCTCCCCCGTGGTCGTCATGCCCACCTCCATGATCATCATGTCCTCCACCATGACCTCCGCCTCCACCTGAAGGTACATTTATTTTAACTTCTTTCATTGCAGATTTAATTGTTTCTTTTAGGTCGTCGAGTATTTTTCCTGTACCTTTGCCTGGGTCTATTCCTAAGCCACCCTTTAATCCTGTTCTTACTCCAAGAGCAATACTTGCGATAGCCCCTACTCCAAGTTTGGTAATCATACTTGCGCGTTTATCTGCCTTACTGTCAGATAGATTTCTTGGATCCCATGTGCCAGTGTTTGCTTTTGAATACACTCTTTCTACTTGTGTTAACTTTACTTTCTTTCCGTTGTCATCTGTTACTGTACCCCTTGCTGCTTCTTTTGCATGGTCGTAATCATGTTCAAGTTTGCCTGTAGCTGC
>CAZMDL010000022.1:0-1726 GCA_964565285.1 uncultured Candidatus Saccharibacteria bacterium | reverse complement strand
ACCCCTGGCCTTCCCCACGTCAAGGGGACGCTCTACCAACTGAGCTAACCGCGCAAATTTAAATACTTTTTCCACCAAGACAGCTAACACGCAAAATTTAAATCAAATTTCTATTTTTTAATTCAGTAAGAATAATATCTGCAACTTGCTGTGCATTATTTACTTTTGTATCTACAATAAAATCAAAATTTTTATTATTACTAATATCTGTTAAATTATAATACTTTTTATAACGTTCAAAAATTAATTGCTCACGTTCTATAGTTTCTTCTTTTACTTGTTCATGGGTTTTATTCTCTCTTTCAGTAATTCTTTTGGTTCTAGTTTCAAAATCACAATCAAATTTTATTTTAAAAGAATCGGGTATAAAGTGCCAGGCAAGACGGCTTTCAAAAATAAAATTATCATGAGTTTTACCATACTCCACCACTTTTTGATCAAGTATTAAATCATACTTTTCATCTGAATTAGCCAAAGCGTCAAACTGATTTATATTCATCCCAAGCTCTTCACCCATTGCACGAAACATATTACCTGTGGACATATTTTCATATCCTAAAGCTTCAGAAAGAAGCTTGGCAACTGTGCCTTTGCCTGTACCTGCCAATCCATATATAGTTATTTTTGCCATAGAAATATACTACAAGAATTTTAAAATTTTTGCTATAGTCATATTACTTATGAAAATTTTAGCCATAGAAACAAGCTGTGATGACACAGGAATTGCCATCATAGAAATGACAACTGAAAAAATTACGATTCTCGCCAATCAAGTAAACACTCAAACCATTCATGCAGAATACGGTGGTGTATTTCCTAAAATGGCAAAGATTGAACACATGAATAAAATTCAAGGTGTTTATGAATCGGCATGTACGGAAGCTGGTATAGATAAAGATGACCTTAAAGTAGATGCAATTGCAGTAACCGTTGGCCCAGGACTTGAACCTTCGCTCTGGGTGGGCATTACTTTTGCAGTAGAGCTTTCAAAAAAGTTTAATATTCCAATCCTCCCAGTCAACCACATGGAAGGGCATCTTCTTTCACCTCTTTTACCTGAATATAAAATTGGCGAAGAAATACCACTTCGAGAAATGCCAGAAAATGCAATTTCACTCCTCGTTTCTGGTGGACATACACAACTCATAGAAATCAAAAATTATACAGAATATAAAATCATCGGCACGACAGTAGATGATGCCGTCGGTGAAGCATTTGATAAAATCGGGCGAATGATGAACCTCCCATACCCAAGTGGCCCAGCAATATCAAAGCTTGCAGAAATAGCAAGAAAAAATGAAGGAGAAAATACAGTTTCTTTCCCCCGCCCAATGTTACACTCAAAAGATTTTAATTTTTCTTTTTCAGGATTAAAAACAGCAGTGCTCTATCATATTCGTGATAATCCGATAAAAAATGAAGAAGATAAAATGGCAATTGCATGTGAATTTGAAAACGCAGCAATGGAAGTAATTATAAAAAAGACCGTACGCGCAATTACTGAAACAGGGAGCACGCATTTACTCCTCGGTGGTGGTGTGGCAGCAAATACACATTTACAACGCGAACTCGCTCGAACAAGCGAGGAGCATGGATTTATCGTCTATTACCCAGTGCGCCAAATTACTGGTGATAATGCCCTTATGATAGGCATGGCAGGTTATTTTAATTCACTTCATAGCGAACCTACTTTCAATTACGATATTTTCAAAGCAAATGGTAATTT
>CAZMDL010000021.1:0-2733 GCA_964565285.1 uncultured Candidatus Saccharibacteria bacterium | reverse complement strand
TGTGCCAGCCGACGACCTTACTGATCCAGCTCCAGCTACAACATTTGCTCACTTGGACTCTACTGTGGTGCTCAACCGTTCACTTTCTGAGCTCGGTATTTATCCTGCTGTTGACCCACTTGATTCTACTTCAACAATTCTTGATCCACACATCGTAGGTAAGGAACACTATGAAGTTGCTCGTGAAGTTCAGCGTGTGCTTCAGCGTTATAAGGATTTGCAAGACATCATTGCAATCTTGGGTATGGAAGAACTTTCAGAAGCAGATAAGGAGCTTGTAGCTCGTGCTCGTAAAATCCAAAAATTCCTTTCACAACCATTCTTCGTTGCTGAACAATTCACTGGTGCACAAGGTCAGTATGTTCCACTTGCAGAAACAATTCGTTCATTTAAAGAAATCCTAGAAGGTAAGCATGACAGTAAGCCAGAAGGTGAATTTTACATGAAGGGGGCTTTATAAAAAAAATAAATGTCTAAAAATAAATTACAATTAAAGATAGTTACACCAGAGCGCCTTATTCTTGAAGAGATGGTAGAACAAGTAACACTTCCTACAACTGAAGGTGAAATTACTATTTTACCTGAACATATTCCGATTGTATCTGGTTTGCTTTCTGGTGATATTACGGCTGTTTCAGATAATGAATTTATCCCAATGGCTGTATCTGGTGGTTTTGTTGAAATAAGAAAAAACAAAGATGGTATAACAGAGGTAGCTATTCTCGCAGACTTTGCTGAGCATGTTGCCGATATTACTGATGAAGAAATCGAAAAAGCAAAAGCAAGATCAGCCGAGCTACAGAAACTTGCTGAAAATAAAGAAGTGGTAGATTTTGAACACTTTGCTACAGAACTAGAGCGCTCTCTTACTCGTGTTAAAATAGCTGATAAATGGAGAAATAAAAAATATAGAAAATAATATTATATGTCATATACTATTTTACTTTATTATAAGTACACTCTTATAGATAACCCGAAGCAATTTCGTGATGAGCATTTTTTATTGTGTCAAAATTTAGGAATGAAAGGGCGTTTTATTGTTGCTCGGGAAGGTATTAATGGTACCTTAGAAGGTACAGATGAAGCATGTAAACAATACATGGAGGTCATGAAGGCGGATAAGCGTTTTTCTGATATGCATTGGAAGGTAAGTAAGGGTACAGAAGATGGTACAGCTTTTCCTCGTTTATCTGTAAAGGTTCGTAAAGAAATTGTTTCTTTACATTTAGGTGATGAAGAAGATATAGATCCAAATCAAATAACAGGCGTGCATCTCAAACCAGAAGAGTTACATAAATGGTATGAAGAGGGAAAAGAATTTCATATTGTTGATATGCGAAATGATTATGAACTTAAGGTTGGTAAATTTGAAGGTACTGTATTCCCTGATTTAAATAATTTTCGTGATTTAAAAAAGAATATAAAAAAGATTGAAAATTTAAAAGACAAAACAGTTCTCACTGTATGTACTGGTGGTGTTCGTTGTGAAAAAGCTTCTGGTTTACTTGTAAGAGAAGGATTTAAGGAAGTATACCAACTAGATGGTGGAATGGTTAGTTATATGGAAAAATATCCAGGGCAAGATTTTAAGGGTAGTTTGTATGTTTTTGATAAAAGAAAAGTACTGCATTTTGAAGACCCTTCAGTTCATGAAATCATCGGTATTTGTGAAAGATGTAATAAAAAGAGTGAACATTATGTTAATTGTGCAAATCTCCTTTGTCATAAGCATTTTATTTGTTGTGAGAATTGTATAGATAAAAAAGGTGATGCTTATTGTGATAATGTCTGCTCTATAAAATGGAAATTTAATACATTTTTCCGTAATTTGAAGAAAAATTTTGCTTAGTGGTATAATGAGTGTATTAGTAATTAATAGATAAATATATATGATGACATTGGTATGGATTGGGCGTGTAATATTTGGTGCGTATTTTCTTTATTCTGGATTGATGCATTTTAAGAATGCAAAAGGTCTTCATGGTTATGCAAAAGCAAAAGGTGTTCCTACTCCAGAACTTTCAGTTTTTGTTACTGGTGTTTTACTTTCAGTTGGTGGTTTGGGAATCTTATTAAATATGTATGTTCCTATTGCTTGTGCATTACTTCTTGTATTTATGGTCCCAACTACATTTATAATGCATGCTTTTTGGAAAGGAAATGATCCTATGGCAAAAATGAATGAACAGATTGCTTTTAGTAAAAATCTTGCTTTGATCGGTGCATTGTTAATGATTCTTAAATAATAATTTTTATAAAAACACCTCACAAAAAGTGAGGTGTTTTTATGTTATAATACTCTTATGAACAAAGAAATTGGTACACTTTATATTGTGGCAACTCCCATAGGTAATCTTGAAGATATTACATTTCGTGCTGTTCGTATTTTGTCTGAAGTTGATTGTATTTTATGTGAAGACACACGTACTACTGGTAAATTACTTGCAAAATATGCAATAAAAAATAAGACTGTGAGCTATCATGCTCATAGTACTAAAGGCAAAGAAAGTTTTATTGTCGATATGCTATATAGTGGTAAAAATATTGCTCTAGTTTCAGATGCGGGTACACCATGTATATCAGATCCTGGTGTAATGCTCGTACAAAGAGTTCGTAGTGAGTTTGGTGATGATGCAAAGGTTGTACCTATCCCAGGAGCTTCAGCTTTGATATCAGCATTATCTGCAAGTGGAGTATCAACAGCCGGTTTTAATTTTATTGGTTTTTTGCCAC
>CAZMDL010000020.1:0-2918 GCA_964565285.1 uncultured Candidatus Saccharibacteria bacterium | reverse complement strand
CGCCCACCCCCTCGTCATCACCGCGCGCAAGCGCGCGGCGCATTTTTCCGAGAAAGTTTCGTTTTGTGATCTCGGTAGGAATCGAACCTACATCACAACTTCCGCAAAGTTGTGTCCTATCCATTGAACGACGAGACCAATACGCTTAATCTATAACAAAAAACTCAATTTGGCAAGCTAGAAACCTATTTTGTCCATTATCTGAATAGAGCTTGGGATTTTCAAATCTTTCTCTTCTGTGAGTATTAGCATGGCACCTTTTATTTCATCTTTTTGTTCTTCTTGTATTGGGATTATAACTATAGGCATATATATTCTACTTGTTTCAAGAAGAAGTACTGGTTCATCTTGTTTTGTGGTTATTTTAAAGCCTTTTAATTTTTTCTTTTCGTATGTAATATCGCCAGCTATTATTCCATCATTATTTATTTCAAAATCAATTTCTTTTGGTATGCGCACACTTACCATTACGAGTGATACACCCGCTACAAGTATAAATAGGGCAAAGAGGTAATTGTGAAGCCATAGAGTGATGATTATCCCTACTAATGCTACAAGTCCGATACCCCACACATAGTCCATGCTTTTTATTGTATGTTCGTATTCATTTTTTCTCCATGAGATTTTTTCTACCTGTGCTTCCATAAAAATAATTATACCAACACAAAAAACAAAAAGCCACGTTTAGTGGCTTTTTGTAAGGTCGTGTTATTTGTTTTAATTCCAAGCTGTTTTGAAATCAGCGCGAGCTTTTGTTGTTGCATCTTTGAAATCTTTTTCTGCTTTTGCTATCGCTTCTTTGCGAGCTGTTTGTAGTGATTCAATAGATCCTTCACCTCTTGTTGCTTTCTTTACAGAAGCGAGAGTTGCTTTTGCTTCTTTAAGAGATTTTTCAAAACTTGCTTTTGCTACCTTACTACTTACTCCTGACGCACAGTCTGCTTTGGCTTTCTGTGCTGCAGTTTGTACTGAAGTTTTAAATGTTGCTATTGCTGTATCAATATTTGTTTTATTTGCATTTAATACTGTAGCTAGTCCGTCACGGTATGTTTTTATAGCACTATCTACTGCAATTCTGCGAGTATCTACAGCTGCTTGTATTGCTTTTTTGTAGTTTTCACTAGCTAATTTTTGGTCATCTGTTGTAGCTTTTGTAGACATTTTATTCCAATTCTTTTCACGCTTTGAATCAATGTCGATTCTATTCTTTGCATATTTTGCATCATTATCGGATTGTTTTTGGTTTATCTTAGATTCTTTTTCTGCTCTTTTGTTAAGATTTTTTGCTTCGATATCTGCTTCTTTGTTTATCATTTTTGCTTCAAGACTGTCGACATTTGCACAAAAACCTTTTGACTCATTTTTAACTGAAGTTGTAATTGGTGTAGGGTTTTTTTCAGTTTCTGTTTGTGTGTCTTCTGCAAATGCTAGTGCTGGAACCAAACTTCCAAGCATTAAAGCTCCTGCTACATATTTTTTTGTATTAAATTTCATTTTCATTTATATTACTGAGTTCATCAATAGCTTGTTCATCAAATGTACTTAAGATTATTTGATCATCTTCGTCGTATACTTCGTTTTCGATTAAGGCATTTTGTTCCGCAAGGTTTTGTACCTGATACTTAGTATAGATATTCTGTCCTTGAGGCGATAGAGTAAATGCACCTACTAAAAACAATGCAATAAAACTTGGAACCCAAATAATTTTTCTTGATATGAAGCTACTAATGAAATCTGTAACTTTGTTATTGTTAATAAATTTGAACGTTGCCGTCTGTATATTATAACGCATTGATTGTTTATTTGTGACAAATTCTTTAATTGCCACTAAGAAAGATTCTTTATTTGGTTTTAAAGATTCTGTGTTTTGGTTCAATGCATTCTTTAGTTGTGTTTCAAATTTATCCATTTTGTTTATTGTATTCTTCCTTTAATGATTTTATTGCTCGTGATTTTATTTGTCTTATTGCTGATTCTTTTTTACCTGTAACTTTTGCTATTTCTTCGTATGAAAGTTCGTTTATGTATAGAAGTGTTAGTATTTCTTTTTCTAGTTTTGTTAATTTATTAAATAAATTTAGTAATGTTTTGTATGTTTCTTCATCTTCTTTATTTTCCATCAAAACAGATTCTTGATTGTTGAAAACTATTTCGTCGGAGACTATTTCTTTTGTAGATTTTTTTCTCCAGTAATCAATTATTGTATTTCGAGCAATGGTGTATAAAAATGCTCGAGGTTCTTTCTTTTTTGAATTCCATAAATTAAGTGATTTCCATACTTTTAGAAAAACAGTTTGAGTAATATCTTCGGAGAGTAGTTTATCTTTTGTTCGAAGATATACGTATTTAAAAAGGGGAGTGTAGTAGCTTTTGTATAATTCTTCAAAAGAACCTTCGTCGCCATTTTGAGCTTTTTCAAATAGTGAGATAAGTAAAGCTTTTTCATTGTTATGTTCTTCTCTTACCATATATAACGTATAGTATACCTTTTTGTGATAATTCAAAAACTTGAAAAAAAACTTAAAATGAAGTAATGTACACAGTACGGAGGTGTGGCTATGAAATGTAAACTACTTTACATTTCATCCGTTCCTGAATTCTTCAAAATTCAGGGCTGGCGATAAAAGCGTAAGCGGTGAGCCAGAGGGAGTGTCCGAGGAGGACACGAAGACACAATGAAATAAAATGGAGGTGTGGCTGAGTGGTTGAAGGCACTTGTCTTGAAAACAAGAGACCATGAAAGTGGTCCGTGAGTTCGAATCTCACCGCCTCCGCAACAAGTCGGGATTCAAATTTCCGCAAAAAATATGGTCGGCACGAAGTGCCGTCTGTTCTGAATTCCCCCCACAAAACCCTGAATCCAAAAGGGTTCGCCACGCTCCGCGTGGCTCAAAAAAGACGGTTCGATCCAAAATTTT
>CAZMDL010000019.1:0-2968 GCA_964565285.1 uncultured Candidatus Saccharibacteria bacterium | reverse complement strand
TGAGCCTTTATATGTGGTTTTCCCGAAGAACAATACATGGAGGGTGGAATGTGTTCGTAAAGAAAAATATTCATTTGAAAACAGAAAGCCACTACCAGAATCATGGGCAGGTTTACGGGATAAAGACTTAGAGCAAGCTACAGGTGTTTCAGGTTCAATGTTCTGCCATAATGGTCGCTTTTTAATTGTTGCAAAGACTAAAGAGGGTGCTCTTATGCTTGCGGAAAAGGCCCTTTTAGCGTAAGCTCAAATTATGTTTATCGATGAAATCAGAATCTATGCGAAAGCCGGCCGTGGAGGCGATGGTGTTGTTCGTTGGCGCCGAGAAAAATTTATCGATAAAGGTGGCCCAAATGGAGGTGATGGAGGCCGTGGTGGAGATATTTATGCTGTTGCAGTTCAAGATATTCATTTACTTTCAAAATACAAACATAAGAAAAAGTTCCAAGCTGAAGATGGTAAAGAAGGAGCTGGGGGCTCACGCCATGGTGCTTATGGAGAGGATTTAATTATCGAATTTCCTGTAGGTTCAATCATTACTAACGTTGAAAGTGGTGCTTCTGTATCACTTGTAAAAGCGGGGCAAAAGGAATTACTTTTGAAAGGTGGTTCTGGTGGTTATGGTAATGAACGTTTTAAAAGTTCTATTAATACAACTCCTACAAAAGCTACAAAAGGTGTAGTTGGTGAAGATGGTAATTTTAAAATCGAACTTGAGCTTTTTGCTGATGTGGGATTGGTAGGTTTGCCAAATGCTGGTAAGAGTTCTCTCTTGAATGCACTTACAAACGCACAAGCAAAGATTGGTTCATATCAGTTTACAACTCTCGATCCAAACTTAGGTGATTTCTTTAAATATATTATTGCTGATATTCCAGGACTTATTGAAGGCGCATCTTCTGGTAAAGGACTCGGCGTGAAATTTCTAAAGCATATCAAGCGTACAAAAATGCTTTTGCATTTAGTGTCTTTTGAAAATGAAGACATGATGAAAGTGTATAAGGAGATTCGTAACGAATTAAAGAAATACGACAAATCATTACTTGAAAAAGATGAAGTTATATTACTTACAAAGACAGACGTAGTGACAGATCCAAAACTAATAGAAAAAACAAAAAAGCAATTCCAAAAGCTTACTTCAGAAAATGGTGAACAAAAAGCAGTATTTACCATTTCTCTTTATGACGACAATTCAGTAAAAGCATTTACTGATGAATTTATAAAAATTTTACGAAAAGAATAATTTATTATTTTATGAGTGAAAAGTATTTTACAACAATAGGGCTTGAAATACATGCTGAATTAAACACAAAATCAAAAATGTTTTGTGGGTGTGCAAATAATCCTGATCAAGAAATTCCTAATCAGGATATTTGTCCTGTGTGTATGGCGCATCCGGGGACATTGCCCGTGCCAAATAAAAAAGCTATAGAAAGTGTGGTAAAGGTAGGGCTTGCACTTGATGGCGAAATTGCTGATTTTACTGAATTTGATCGTAAGAATTATTTTTACCCAGATATTCCAAAAGCGTATCAGATTTCTCAATATAAATATCCAATAGTAAAAGGTGGGGAATTAAAAGGTGTAAAAATTACCCGTGTGCATTTAGAAGAAGATACCGCTACATCTTCACATAGTAAGGAAGGTTCACTTGTGGATTTTAATCGTGCAGGAGTACCACTTATGGAGCTTGTAACAGAGCCAGTGATTCATGATACTGAAACTCTCGTAAAATTTGCAAAAGAATTACAATTGGTTTTGCGTTATCTTGGTGTATCTGATGCCAATATGGAAAAGGGGCAAATGCGTGTGGAGGTAAATATCTCAGTATCGCCAGATGAGCATACTCTTGGTGTGCCTGTTGAAGTAAAAAATATTGGTTCTATACGTGCTGCCGAACGTGCTGCTTTGTATGAACAGAAAAGAATGATTGAGTTATGGGAATCTGGACGCCAAAATGAAATAATAAAAGAAACTCGTGGTTGGGATGAAAATAAAGGTGCAACTTTTTCTCAGCGCTCAAAAGAGAATGCCGAGGATTACCGCTATTTCCCAGACCCAGATATTCCAAAGTTTTATCTTTCAAAATTATTTAATATAGAAGAAATAAAAAATAATCTTCCAGAACTTCCTGAGGCAAAGAGAAATAGATATAGAACAGATTATGGAATTAAAGATGAAGATATAGAGAGTTATGTGACTGATCACGAGCTTGGTATTTGGTTTGAAAGTATTGCAAAAATTTTAAATGATAAAGAAAAAGTAAAAACTGCATCAAACTATATTACGTCTGATTTCCTAGGACTTCAAAAAAATAATGAAAATGTAAAAATGCCGAGTGCTGAACATTTTGCAGAACTCATTACAATGGCGGTAGAAGGCAAGATTAATTCTCGTTCTGCGAAAGATATTCTTGCGATGATTGTGGTGGAAGACGCTAGCCCAATGCAAATTGCTGAAGAGAAAGACATGCTCCAAAAAAATGACGAAGGTGCACTCAAAGAAATCGTACAAAAGGTGATTGATGCAAATCCGCAAGTGGTGGAGATATTTAAAGGCGGTAAAGACAATGCTCTTATGTCACTAGTAGGGCAAGTGATGAAAGAATCCAAAGGCTCAGCAAATCCCGCACTTGTGCAGAAAATCTTACGAGAATTACTTTCTTAAATTATGGAAATAAAACTAGGTAAATATAAACATTTTAAAGGAGGCATAGTTACTGTAATTGGTGTTGGTAAGAATTCTGAAAACTATAATGAAGAATTCGTTGTATATACTCATCCACATGAAGGTGTTGAACAGATTTGGATTCGCCCTGTTGCTATGTTTTTAGAAAACGTAGAAAAAGATAGCTATAGTGGTCCGAGGTTTGAATACATTGGTGAATAAATGATATAATATCTACATGAACTTATTTAAATCAAAAGATAAAAAAGTGCGTGTAGCTATTAATGGATTTGGTCGTATT
>CAZMDL010000018.1:0-3993 GCA_964565285.1 uncultured Candidatus Saccharibacteria bacterium | reverse complement strand
TGTATTACAATATTCAACCTCAAATAAAACTTCGTGAAGAGATTGGTCAACTTTACGGTGTAAATGTTATGAACGCATCCGACTCCAAGATGGGCAATATTATTTTGGAACATTATTATCAAGAGGAAGGGATTGATATTAAGTCGGTCAGAGACTTACGTACTAAGAGAGACTCTGTGGCATTGGTTGATTGCGTTCCATCTGTTATTTCGTTTACTACACCTGAATTAAACTCGTTCTTTGAAAAGGTAAAGAAAATAACAGTCTTTTCTTATGACAAATTCAAGTTTGAAGAGGTTGTAAAATTCAAAGGTACAAGTTATTCTATCGGTAGTGGTGGTATTCACTCAATGGAGAATGCCTGTAGGTTTGATAAAACCGAAGAAAAAAAGATTATGAGTTGCGATATTGCAAGCATGTATCCCAATTGCATTATTATCAACAATATTTACCCTGAGCATTTAGGTGAAAACTTTGTAAAGGTTTTGAAAATTCTAACCGCAGAAAGAGTAGCCGCTAAAAAAACTAATAAGACTAAGGCGGACGGTTTGAAAATTTCTATCAATGGACTGTATGGTAAATTAAACTCCGATACGTTTTGGTTAGAAGACGCTAAATCAATGCTACGAGTAACTGTGGGAGGTCAGCTTTATATTTTAATGTTGATTGAAATGTTAGAGATAGAAGGTATCCATTGCATTTCAGCGAACACTGACGGTATCGAATGCGAAGTTCCCGTAGAAAAAGAAAATTTATATTACGATATTTGTAAGAAATGGGAGTCTAAAACAGGTTTTGAATTAGAGTTTACCGAATATAAATCTTATATTAAAAGAGATGTGAACAATTATATCGCGGTTGACATAAATGGGAAAGTTAAAACAAAAGGGGCGTTTATTCCAGACATTGATTTAAAGAAAGGTTACAAGCATCCTATTGTAGCAAAAGCTGTTTATGAGTATTTTGTAAACAATACTCCTCCTGAACTTACAATCAACAACTGCAACGAGATTTTAGATTTTTGTATCAGTCAAAAGTCCGCTAAAGAGTTCAAAATGCAACTAAAGACTCTTAGCGGAGTCAAAGAACTTCAGCGAACAAATAGATTTTACATTTCTAATTTCGGTGGTCACTTAGTAAAGAAACATAAAGATGGTCGTGCTATTGGTTTGTTTGTAGGGAAGATGGTACAACTCCTAAATGAGTACGATAAAAATAAACCATTTGAAGAATATTTAGTAAACAAAAATTGGTATATCAAAGAAGCCAAAAGTATGATTGAAGAAATTGAACCTTCAGTCGTACAAATTTCAATGTTCGATATGAATGCTGATTACGGAAAGAGAACTAATTTCTTAGGTCAAGATGTCGTAAAGAAAAAGAAAACTATTTCCGCACCTATAGAGAAAAAGATAACCGTTCAAGAAGTGACGGGAGCGAACAGAACAAAGTTAACTTATGACGTTGATTCTAAGTATGCTTTAGTGGTTTCTGTTGACCTGAAGTACAGTCCCTCAGTTAAATTTTATTCTCTCTCCAAGGGAACAGAGACAAACTTCAAAATCAGAAAAGAAACGTTTAATGCAAGAAAGTTAAGTGTTGGACAAATAGTTTCATTAGATGAATTTGAAAAGAAACCCAAATGGGTAAAGGACGGTAAAGGATTCAAAGAGGTCAAGGGTGAGTTTGTTTGGTGGCTGGCTAATTATAAAATAATCGAAACAGTAGAGGATTTCAAAAGAAAATGATTAATGAAATATTGAATATGGATAATATGAAATACGAAAGTGATTTTTATTTTAATTTCATATACTGCGATATGATATATGAGAACTTGGATTTGTCTTGGATAAATAAGTTTTGGGAAAAACTGGTTGACGGAGGCGTAATGGCTGTTCAAACAGATTGGCACTCTGTTTTTGAAGTCGGATACCATATGAAATATAATCTCCAAAACTCTTTCCATTTGAATAATATATGCTGGAAAAACGAATTCGGTAATTTTCCGAAGAATAAATTTAGACAATCTCATGATGACATAATCATATTCTCTAAAGGAAAGAATTATAAGTTTTATCCTGAAAGAGTTCAAATGGAAAAAGCCACTGCTAAATCTAAGGGACTTAATCCGTCTGGGAGAACAACGAAACTAGCAACATCAGTATGGTCGGATATTACGTTGACAACAATCGCAAAAGAGCGTGTGAAAAAAGATGATGGTCATAACATCCGCTGGCAAAAACCAGTCGCCCTTTTAGAAAGATTGATTCTTCCCTTTACTGATGAACATGATTGGGTGTTTGACCCGTTTGCAGGTTCAGGTTCATTAGGAAAATGGTGTCGATTAAATGGTAGAAATTATATAGGAATCGAATATGATGCAGAAGTATATAAACTGGCTAAAAATAACATTTTCTCAGATTAAACATTATCTTTGGGAAAGACTCTGTGACATGATGGTACGGATAGACGTTACTGTAAATCACGGATTCGTAGAAGTTTTACTACATAAGTCCCTTGACAACAATTACGAAATATGGTATAATACCTGTTATAAATATTGTCAGTGGACGTGTGATAATTTTGAAAGATTTGAGGAGTAGTTCCCTATTATGGTAAAAAAGCTAAAACAATCTGATGTATGTAGCAAATTACATAGAAAGAAATTTTGGACGGGGAAGTTTGGTTATTTCTGGGTTAATGGCAAGAACACTCTCTACTGTAGATGTACCGTTTGTAATAGAAGCTTTGAAATTAGCGTTGATGAAAAAGATTTCAATCGCGGAGATATTTATTATAAATCTGTAAAAATAGACTATAGTTTTCCGTAGTCTAATAAAAGAGCGATTTTATGAACATTAAAGTTTTAAAAAATAAAACATATTGGACAAAGATATATATGGCGGGAGATTTTGAAATTGCAAAAGAAGTATGTAGAGCCTTTGTGGAATCTGGTCTCTGTGTCAATATACATGTAACGGATTATATTTATACGTTTGGTGAACAAAGCGGTTTTATAGTTGAATTAATTCAGTATCCTAAGTTTCCAGACACGGAGCATAACATATTAAATAAAGCAACAGGTCTGATGGAAATATTACTTGATAAATGTCATCAGAAATCTTGCACCGTGATGACACCACAAGAATCGTATTATGTAGAAAGAGAGGTTTAATTGAAGCATATTGTTTTATACAGCGGAGGATTGGGAAGTTATTTTACGGCTAAGAGGCTTATAGAGAAAGGAATAAAAAAAGAAGACATCATCCTTCTTTTTACTGATACAAGGATTGAAGATGAAGATTTATATCGTTTTCTAAAAGAAAGTACAGAAAAGTTAGGGATTCCTCTTACTGATTATTCAGATGGAAGAACAGTTTGGGATGTTTTTAGAGATGTCAAATATTTGGGGAATTCAAGATTAGACCCTTGTTCAAGAGTTTTAAAAAGAGAAATGTCAAGAAAATTTATAAAACAATTCTCTCCCGATGAGGTAATTATCTATTTGGGTTATGATTGGACAGAAATGAATCGATTTGAGAAGGCTCAGAGAGCGTGGTTGCCTTATAAGATTGAATGTCCATTAATCGAGAAACCATATTTAGATAAAGAAGACATGAAGAGAATGATTGAAGAAATTGATGGTATAAAACTTCCTAGACTATATGAAATGGGTTTTCAGCATAACAATTGTGGGGGTGGATGTGTCAAAGCCGGTATTGGTCATTTCAAATTATTATTAGATAAAATGCCTGAACGATATACAATATGGGAAAATAAAGAACAAGAAATGCGTGAATTTTTAGGTAAAGATGTTTCTATTCTTCGCAGAACTAAAGACGGAGTTCGTTCTAATTTTACATTGAAACAACTAAGAGAAGAACAAGAAACTCTAACAAATGCCGAACTTTGTGATATTGGTGGCTGTGGTTGTTTTAGCGGTATTGATAGTGAACATAACATCAATGAATAAAACCCTTATTTTATTAGGAG
>CAZMDL010000017.1:0-4014 GCA_964565285.1 uncultured Candidatus Saccharibacteria bacterium | reverse complement strand
CAGGAGATCCACTTGAATCATTAACTATTTTAAGAGTAGCGTTACTTGGACTTCCAACTTTTTTAATATAAAAACTTACCTTATTAAGAGCACTCGCATTATCAGAAATTTGAAAACTTTGTGCCATGTCTTCTGTACTATTCGAATTTCCAAAAGAAACATTATATGAAGGAGTTCCTGAACCATAAGACTGATCAGCCACAAGAGAGGGTGAATTAGCGGAAATCGCACCACCTGTAATTCTGTTACCACCTGAAGTACTTGCTGTAATCGGACCATTTGAATACACATTTCCATTTACAACACCACTATTAAGATATAATCCACCTGCCCCAACCTGCACACCATAATTAAACGAAGAACCCGAAGAAGTATTTATAGTAAGACCTACTTTTCTTTGAAAAGAATTAGTATCACCTAATGACGATATTTCTTTTTGAGAACTTCCAATATCCGTTATGGTAGTAGTTGTAGAAGAAGTACCTAAAACCAAACTCTCACTAGAACTAATTTGTTTACTGTTTTTTATACGATAAAATGCATCTTCCACACCAGACTCAGCAAGAAAATATGATTGCTTTGAAACATAAGAATCTTTTGCAACAGCAAATTCACGAACAACGGGAGTAACAATACCAATAATAATAGTAAGGCTAATAAAAATTGCAAAAATAACAAGCATGAGCATTGCCGCCCCACCATTTGTTTTATATTTATTTTTTTTTATAAAAATATTCATATTAATAATCACCTCTCAAAATAATCGTATCATAAAAATTTTCTGTTCTTTGTCTTTTACCGCGAGTGTCTTTTAATGTAAGCTCAACCTTTATAGCTGTACCAGCCGAAGTGGTAATCTTACGAAAAATAGCAGATGTTATTGTTTCATTATTTCCAATCAGTGAGCCAGTCAGGGTATTATTCTCATATATATTTAAAGTATTATTTTCAAATACAAATTTAACAACTCGTGCATTATTACTTGAATCAACAGAATTTAACTGCAAAACTCCAGGACTTGAACCTAGAGTACTACCGGCAGTATCCACGCTACTAGCAAGCCTTATCTCGCGAGAAATTTTTTCAAGAACAGTATTACCAGATTCAAGTAAATCACGATTTGTTCTACTTTCCACAAAAGAAGAAATAACAACAGAAAAAGAATTAACTACCACAACAGAAAGTACAGCAAAAATAGATACATAAATTATCATTTCAATAAGCGAATAACCTTTTTGTGTATTTTTTTTATTCATTTAACTAAATATATCTACTAAATAAAAACTCAAATCTTTACTAACAGAACCAGTCGAAGCATTCCACGTAACAGTCACAGTAACTTTTTTTATATGTGAATCCGTAGTGCCAGAAGACGCAATATCATCATTACTATCACGCTTAACATCAGACAGAACTATTGAACGAGTAAAAAAACTATCAATAGTGTTTGCAGTCGTAGAAATACTCCAAGTATTTGTTGAATTATCATAAGAAAGATAATAAGTAGTTCCAGATGATAATGATGAAACAGAACTCCATCCTCCATCACGAATTATTTTCATAACTTCTGCTCCTTCTTCAAGCAAATAACTTGCTTGAGTTTGACGCAAAGCACGCTCAGAAAGCACGATGCCTTTTTGCCCAGCAGATACAAGAGCAAAAGTAGCTACAACAATAATAGAACATGCCACCATAAGCTCCACGAGCGCAAAACCTTTTTTATTTTTAAAAGCTTTATTGTTCATTTAATTTGAACTCACAAGACCTGTTTTTGAAACCGTAATTACTTTTTGTTTTGAGCTATCTTTTGTAAGTTGTATTGTAATTGTACCATAATCACTAGTATTACCTGTTAGTCGATCAAATGTGACATCCGTACTACTTGCATTTAAATTAATATTTGCTGAAGGTAATGTTACATTAGTATCAAAATTTATTACCTTGTTTGTACTAAGACCACTAGTATAAGTACCTCCTACAAAATAAGTAACTTTGTCACTCTCTAAATGCACACTATAATAATTACTATTTAAAGATGAAAGAGTATTTGCCCGTGCAAGATTAAGGATAGATACAATATCCTCTGTTGTATTTTTTAAAGATTGCTGATCTCTAAAATTTGAAAGAGAAGGTAATACGACAAAAGAAATAGCCACAATAATTCCAATAACAATTATAACCTCAAGAAAAGTATTACCTTTATTATAAAATTTCATATTATTTAATATTATCCAAAATAGAATACATAGGAGTAATCATAGAAATAGCGAAAAAACCTACAGCTCCACCAATAAACACCATCAAAACAGGTTCTATAATAGTAGAAAGGTCTTTAGTCTTTGAATCCACTTCACCTTCATAAAATGAAGCGATATCGTGAAGCATATCAGAAAGCTTACCTGTCTCTTCCCCCACTTCCACCATCTCACCCATCATAACAGGGTACAAATTTAAATATTTTTTAAATGTTTTCGACAATGGCTCACCTTTTTCAATAGAAAGTATTGCTTCTTTAATAACTTTTTTATATTGATCATTCTGCAAAACCTCATGTGTAATCTCAAGAGAGCGTGACATAGTTACACCAGACACAAGCAATGAAGACATAGTGCGGGCGGTGCGGGCGGTATTCATTTCTTTTGCAATATTACCAACCACTGGTAATTTTAAAATAAATAAATCAAAATATATTTTTGTTTTCTTAAGTTTAGATAAAATAAAAAATAAACCAACAATACAAAGCAAACCACCGATAAATAAAACAGTATGATCCTTAACTGTATCAGAAAGCCAAATTACAAATTTAGTTGAAGTTGGAAGATCGGCACCAATTTTTGCGAATGTCTTAGTTAACGTAGGAACAACATAAATAAGCATCAATACTCCAATCAAAATAATAGCCCCAACGATTATAGTCGGATAAGTTAATGCACTTTTAATCTTGCGATTCATATCATAAGATTTCTGCAAACTAACACCAACTTCTTTCAAAGATGAAGAAATTGCACCAGATTCTTCTCCTGCTCGCACCATAGACACAAACAATGTAGAAAAAATTTTTGGATGTTTTGCCATTCCATCAGAAAGAGTACCTCCTTTATTAATTGTTTCAATAAGAGTGTTTAAGGTCTTTTTCATTGTTTCATTATTTGTTTGTTTGACCAATACACTCAAAGCTCTATACAAAGGTAAACCCGCTTCAAGCATTCCGCTTAAATTTCGAGTAAACATTATTTTATCTCTCAATTTTATACTACCAGACAATAACAGAACTTTTATTTTAGAAAAAAATGATTCAGAAAATTCATTTATAGAAATAGGAAGTTCACCATTATCACGAATTTGTTTGGCTGCAGCAAATCTATCTGGCGCATCCATTATTCCAGCGTTTATAGTATTATCTTGTTTTTTAGATTTAAATTCGAATTTCATTTTATTCAGAAACTACACGAAGAACCTCTTCGGTACTTGTAATACCTTGCACTGCAAGGAAAATACCATCTTCCAGCATTGTCATCATTCCTTCAGATTTAGCTTGTTTCTCAATGTCGTCAGATGGGGCACCTTTTAATATTAACTCTTTAATAGTAGAAGTAACTTTAAATACTTCATGAATTCCCACACGCCCTTTATACCCATCTTCAAATTCTTGAGTGGGTACTGCTCGGTAAAAAGGAATAGTATCGATAGTAGCATCATCAGGAACAACCTTTTCTTTTTTTAGAAATTTTAATAAACGTTCAAAATCAATTAATTTAGAAAGAGAAGCTTTTTCACTTTCACTTAGAAAATATTTTTCTTTAGAATCGGCAAGTTTTCGCACCAAACGCTGAGCAATCACAGTCTTTACTGTAGAAACAAGCAAAAAAGTTTCCACTCCCATATCAATCATACGAGGAATAGCACCCGCAGCACTATGAGTATGTATAGTAGATAGCACCAAGTGCCGAGTAAGTGCGGTATTCACAACAAGTGAAGCTGACTCTCCATCACGAATCTCCTCCATCATAATTT
>CAZMDL010000016.1:0-3906 GCA_964565285.1 uncultured Candidatus Saccharibacteria bacterium | reverse complement strand
TTGCTTTTTTAATTATGGGTCCGCTTTCTCGTCCGTCACGTCCTATTAGTATTGTTGGATATTTTTTATTTGTTTTTTCTTTTATGTATTCTATGAAAGCAAGTGCGTATTTTGATGCAATTTCTTCTGTAAGATTTTCTCCCCAGATTCCTCGGTAGCCTGAAACTTGTAGTTTTGTTTGTATCATATATATAGAATATCATAATTTTACACCTGCTCTAAATAGTAGCTTTATATGCTAAGATATAAATATGTCAGTCTTGATAGACAATCGAAAAGCCCATTTTAATTATGAAATTATTGAAAAATACGAAGCAGGTATTGAGCTTTTTGGTTTTGAAGTAAAATCTATTAAAAATGGTAGAGCTATCCTTGCAGGAAGTTTTGCTATTGTTCGTGGTGGAGAGGTTTTTCTTGTGGGTATGCAAATACCTCCATATCAAGCAGGGAATACACCTACTGATTATGATGCACAACGTACAAGACGATTACTTTTAAGGAAGAAGCAAATTATTGAACTTGAAAATGAAGATAAAAAGAAAGGTTTGACTCTAGTCCCTTTATCGTTGTATAGTAAAGGTCAGCGAATTAAAGTTGAACTTGGGGTAGTTCGAGGTAAAAAGAATTACGACAAGAGAGAAACAATCAAAAAACGCGATGTAGATCGCGAAATTCGTAGAGAGTATAAAAGATAATTTCTTTGAAAATGGGACTGACGGGCTTCGACGAAGGGTCGTCCTCATATATGTGCGTGTCGAGTATTCAAGAATCTCGTAAAACTTCTTGAAAAAGACTAAGTGCAAACAAAGTCGCTAGAGTAAAGTCACCATATTTTGGTAACTTTGCTTTCTCTTTCGCCTAAACGGTCAAAGGAATGTTCTCTATATAGACATCCGATATATATAGCAGGGCATAATTTATCGGGTTAAGAGTTTTATTTGCTCGCATAAAATTCTGACAATTAAGAGCTCGGTATTCATGTTTGTTGCTTGTTCTCTAGTATGAATATTTAAACCAATTGAATAAGATACACACGTAGATTCATATATGAACATCTTTTGCATGGCGGTTCAACTCCGCCCAGTTCCACAATAATAAAAACCACCTTTTTTAAGGTGGTTTTTATTATTGTGGGCTGAATAAGTAAAACCTTTGCACCACTATTTTTTTACTGTTTTTCATGTATAATAGCGCTACATATGGATACATTAAATAAAAAACAAAACAGTAAAAAAGAGCCACCAAAATTAGGAGCTCAGATTTTTATTGCATTATCAATATTTTTAGCAATTGCTTTTATTTATTCTTTACTTGCTCCAAATGCGTCAACCATAAAGGAATTTACTATTTCTGATGTGGCAAAAAATGTTATTTCTGGAAATGTTGAAAAGATTACAGTAGAAGGGCAGACTATACTTCTTGATTTGAAAGATAAGACAAAAGCCCAAGCTAAGAAAGAAACAGAAAGTTCACTGTCAGATACACTTGCTCATTATGGGGTTACTTCAGAGCAATTATCAAATACTTCAATTGAGATAAAGAACGAAAGTGGAATGTTATTCTGGCTTGGCAATGTGCTTCCGTTTGCACTACCACTTATTCTAATTGTTTTTTTCATTTGGATGCTTACTCGCCAAGTAAAAGGTGCAGGAATGCAAGCATTTAATTTTGGTCAATCAAAAGCACGTATTACAAATCCGGATGATTTAAAAAATAAAGTTACATTTAAAGATGTTGCTGGCGCAAAAGAAGCAAAGATTGAGCTTGAAGAAATTGTAGATTTTCTAAAGAATCCAAAAAAGTTTCTTGATATTGGTGCAGCAATTCCAAAAGGTGTATTGCTGACTGGCTCTCCAGGTACAGGAAAGACTTTGCTTGCTCGTGCTGTAGCTGGAGAGGCTGGTGTGCCATTCTTCCATCTTTCAGGTTCTGAATTCGTAGAAATGTTTGTGGGTGTGGGTGCATCTCGTGTTCGTTATCTTTTTAAAATGGCAAAGAAAGCATCTCCAGCAATTGTGTTTATTGATGAAATAGACGCAGTAGGGCGTGTGCGTGGAACTGGTGTAGGTGGAGGTAATGATGAACGTGAGCAAACACTTAATCAAATTCTTGTAGAAATGGATGGTTTCGAGCCGACAGAAAAGGTTATTGTTATGGCGGCTACAAACAGAAGTGACGTATTAGATCCAGCATTGCTTCGCCCAGGGCGTTTTGATCGTAGAGTTACTCTTGATTTACCTGATCGTAGTGATCGTGAGGAAATACTTACTATACATGCTCGTAAAAAGCCATTTGCTGAAGATGTAAATTTGAAAGTAATTGCCGAACGTACTCCTGGATTTTCTGGTGCTGATTTATATTCTCTTATGAATGAAGGTGCAATCTTGGCTGCACGTGAGAATCGTACAAAAGTAATGCAAATGGATTTAATTCGTTCTATTGAAAAGGTAATGATGGGTCCTGAGAGAAAAAGCCACTTACTTTCAAACGAGGAAAAGAGAATTACCGCTTATCATGAAGCAGGGCATGCTTTGGTGGCTTCTGTGCTTCCATATGCTGATCCGGTGCATAAGGTTTCAATTGTTTCTCGTGGGCGTGCTGGTGGTTACACACTGAAGCTCCCACTTGAAGACCGTAAACTTCAAAGTAAAAAAGAATTTCTTGATGATATTGCTATGTCTCTTGGGGGTTATGTTGCAGAAGAAATGATCATGGATGATATTACTACTGGTCCTTCAAATGATTTACAAGTTGCAACTTCTCTTGCGCGTGCAATGGTTACACGATGGGGTATGTCAGATGAGATTGGCCCGATCGCTCTTGAGAGTGATGGTGGGCGTACTATGTTTGGCCGTGGAGTAAATGATCAAGAATATTCAGAACGTGTTAGTGCACTTATAGATGGAGAGGTTTCAAAAATAATGAATAATGCACTTTCTGTTGCACGTAAGGTTCTTTCTGAAAAGAAAGAAGTACTCGATGCAATTGCAAATAAATTGATAGAAGTAGAAACTCTTGAACAAGATGAATACAATAAGATTATTATATCTTTCGGTATACAACCAAAAACAAAATAATATTAAAAACACTCGCCAAAATTGCGAGTGTTTTTAATTATGTCCACCCTCATGGATTCGAACCATGGACCCCAGAGGTATAAGCTCTGTGCTCTAACCAACTGAGCTAAGGGTGGGTTGCACTGTATTTGTATACTACCTTAATTGTTAATTTTCGGCAATTACTCGAAATGGAGTATATAATTTTTATTTGCTAGTTCGTTTTTTATTAATATTTGCTTTTCTAATTTTGAATCTTTTTCTATTATTTCTTTTGCTTCTTTTCTGGCATATTCTACAAGTTTAATATTTTTGATTGCTTCCATTCCAAGGTCTGTAACACCCCATTGCTTGTCGCCAGAGAGTAATCCTGCTCCACGAATTGATAAATCGAGCTCTGCAAGTTCGAAACCATTTGCTGCTCTTTCTAATGCTTGTAATCTTTCTAAGGTTTTATCTGTTTTTGCGTCTGCAAATAAATAACAATATGCTTGATTATTTGAGCGGATAACTCTTCCTCTTAGTTGGTGTAATTGAGCAAGTCCAAATCTTTCCGCTCCTTCAATAATAATACTTGTTGCATTTGGTACATTAACTCCAACTTCAATAACTGAAGTAGATACAAGTATATCAATTTCATGATTTTTGAATTCATCCATAACATCTTCTTTTTTTTCTTTTGTCATTTGACTATACATAATACCAATTCTGTAATTCGGTAATATATTTTTTTCTAAAAGTATTGCTTCACTTGCTACGTTTTTAATATGTAGATTCTTTAATTATACATTTAATCCCCTATTTATTCACCAACAAGTAACATATACTAGGCTATTATCTTAAAGTTGTT
>CAZMDL010000015.1:0-30763 GCA_964565285.1 uncultured Candidatus Saccharibacteria bacterium | reverse complement strand
TATTTTGAATTAAATAAGTCTGCACAACACGAGCCAGCCTTTTTAACTTCCATGAATGCATATTTTCTTCAGGTCTGTATATATTGTTTGTTTCATGAGAAACCCCTTCAGATAAATGAACTGATTTAGACTTAACCTCATAAAAATAAAGCTTATTATCCTTTTCCGCAATAATATCTATTTCACCCCATTTTCTTGTGTAATTCCTTTCCTTAATAGAATAACCATGCTTTATTAAAAAATTACAAGCAATATTCTCACCCAACTCCCCTATTTTTTGTGAATTTGAAGTAAAATTCTTCATACCCTATATAAGTTACACATGTAACAATAAAAAGTGTGCCACGTGAAACATATTACTATTTATTAGACACAATATACGTGTTATGACTTGTCTTTATGTTAAAACCCTTATAAAATAAGCTTTTTAATAATTTAAGGTAAATGGCTTTTATTTTAAATGCTGTCTCTTATAAACAATACACACATAGTTATCCACAAATTAAGGCTATTTTTTGTTATTAAAGACTGTCTGAGAGATTACGTCTTTTATAGAACCTATAATCATATTTCATTAAATTGTGCGGGATAGGAGAATCGAACTCCTGTCTCATCCTTGGCAAGGACGTGTTCTACCACTAAACCAATCCCGCAATGCCTATAATACTTAAAACAACTTTCAAATTATAATCATTTTTAATAAAAAATGCAATTCATAATTTTAATCTTACTTTATAATATTATTTACTAAAATATGCTTTTAGTATAGAATAAAGTAGTCGTCAAATAAATAACCGTATGCACCCGTGGTGAAATGGATATCACAACGGTCTTCGGAACCGTTTTTCCAGGTTCGAGTCCTGGCGGGTGCACAAAGAGTTTCATATGAAACAAAAACTTATAAATGACTCAAAAATACCAAATTATGTTACACATGTAACAGAAACACTCGAAAATGCTGGTTTTGAGGCTTTTCTTGTGGGTGGATTTGTTAGAGATCTTATTTTAAATAAAGAACCAAAAGATTGGGATATAACTACAAATGCTAATCCAGAACAAATAATACCTTTATTTGAAAAAACCATATATGAAAATTCATTTGGAACCGTAGGGGTTTGTATTCCAAAGAATGTTACACATGAAACTACCAAAAAAGATGAACCAGCTGTTGCACATGAAACAAAACCAGAATATTACATAGTAGAAGTCACACCATACAGAATTGAAGCAAAATATAGTGATTTTCGTCATCCAGAAGAGGTTACATTCAGTAAAAACATAGAAGATGACCTTAAAAGACGTGATTTTACAGTAAATGCATTGGCTTATAGCACAAAAGGACAGATAATTGACCTTTATAAAGGACAAGAAGATATAAAGGACAATATAATAAAATCAGTAGGTTCGGCTCATGACAGATTTAATGAAGACGCATTAAGAATTTTAAGAGCAGTTAGGTTTTCCACACAATTGAATTTTGCTATAGAGTACGACACAATGCAGTCAATTATTGAAAATGCTCATTTACTTAAAAACATCTCTCAAGAAAGAATCCATGATGAATTTGTAAAAATTATTGAAAGTGAGAATCCAAGTATCGGGATAGGTATGATGAGTAAACTTGGATTACTTAAATATATAATTCCAGAATTAGAAGAGGGAATTGGGTGTGCCCAAGGTGGAGCACATATATTCGATGTTTTTGAGCATTGTGTTCAAGCATTACAACACTCAGCCGATAAAGGGTTCTCTACAGAAATTCGTTTAGCTGCACTGTTTCATGATATTGGTAAACCTCGTACAAGAAGAGTAGGGGAGAAAAAAGCCTACACTTTCTATGGGCATGAAGTTGTAGGAGCTCGTATGACACAAAAAATAATGGAGCGTTTAAAATTCTCAAAGAAATCAACAGATTTTGTAGTTTCAATGGTGCGCAATCATATGTTTTTCTCAGATACAGAGCAAATCACACTTTCTGCGGTTCGCCGAATAGTACAGAAGGTAGGGAAGGAACATGTATGGGAACTAATGCAAATTCGTGAATGCGACAGAGTGGGAATGAAAAAAGCAGAAGCCCCTTATAGGCTACGTAAATACCATGCGATGCTTGAACAAGTACTCCGCGACCCTATCTCGGTAGGGCAATTAAAGATTGATGGGGAAAGATTAATTGCAATGGGAGAAAAACCAGGACCAAAATTTAGTTATACATTACACGCATTACTTGAAGAAGTAATAGAAGATTCTACAAAAAATACCGAAGAGTACTTAGAAAAAAGAGCTCTAGAACTACTAAAATTACCAATAGAAGATCTCAAAAAAATAGGGGAGAAAGCAAAGGATTTAAAAGAAGAATTAGAAGAAGAAGAAATAAAAAAATTAAATCAAAAACACGGAGTAAAATAAATTATTAATGTTATACTAATAAAACTGTTATTAATAAAAATTCAAAATATGATCACAAAAGAACAATATTTAAATTCACTTAAAAAAGAATTTGAAATAATTAAACACTTAGCAGAAAAGATTACACTACCCCAGCTAGACCACAAGCCAACAGACGGACAAAGAACATTGCATGAATTAATGCATTATTTATCTTATATTTTTATAGCATCTACTGAATCAATAGTTACTAAAGATATGTCATCATTCAAAAAATACTCAGAAGAAACACCTCTTCCAACATTGGAAAATTTCGGGGAAATGATGGACAAGCAAATAAGTAGCATGACACCTTTAATTAATAACCTGACAGAAGAAGAATTGAATGAAGAAGTTAATATGTGGTCAGTTCAAACTCGTGCAATGCATTTACTTAATGGACCACTAAAGTGGGCGGTAGCTTATAAAATGCAAATGTTCCTATACCTAAAACAATCTGGAACTGCAAACATTGGTACTATAAATTTATGGGCAGGAATGGACACTCCACCAAAACAATAACAAAAAAACACGGCCGAGAGGTCGTGTTTTTTAATCTTCGTGGCGATTATGTTTTCTTTTTGTGTTTCTTGTCGCAAATCTAATGATTAGAACAGTGACGATAACGAGAAGAAGGAATAATGAAATATTAGCCATGAAGCGAGGGTTTTCTGGTACAACCAGAATTATTGCTAATATCATAGCTATATATTTATTTGTTTTTATTCAAACTAACACAAAGCAAGTAAACATCAAAACTATTTAAGCTCAAGTACGATAGGGCAATGGTCGGAGCCGAGGTAATCTGAAAGCATGTCGGACTTTTTTACGAGTGGGAGCAGGGGAGCAGAGACAAAAAAGTAATCAATACGCCAGCCGACGTTACGGTCACGAGAAGAAGTCTTTTGATCCCAGTAGGTATACATCTCCTTTTTGTTTGGGTGGAGAGTACGAAATGTATCTATATATCCGTGATCAATTACTTTTGTAATCCATGCACGCTCGATAGGGAGGAAGCCAGTATTCTCTTCATTTGCCTTTGGGCGAGCAAGATCCACTGCTTCATGCGCAGTATTTACATCACCAGTAAAAATTATTTCGTATCCGGCCTTTTTCTTTTTATCTATAAATTTTAGAAATGCATCATAAAACTTAAGTTTGTATTCGAGGCGATGCGGACCTTGCCCACCGTTTGGATAGTATCCATTCAAAAGAATAATCTTTTGTTTCACAACTCCTAAACCTTTTTCAAAATAAAGAATAATCAAACGGCCTTCTTGATCGAGTTCTTGTATTCCTAATCCATACTCCACTTTGTCCGGCTTAACTTTTGTATACACAGCCACGCCACTATACCCCTTTCTCCCAAGAGAGTGAGAAAAGTATGAATGATAGTTCTTTATGTTTCGCACTGCATTAGGAAGTTGCTCAGCTTCACACTTTGTCTCCTGCAGGCAGAGAATATCCATCTTGTATTTTGTAAACAATCCATCAAAATTGCCTTGTTTCACCGTCGCCCGCAATCCATTTGTATTCCAAGAAATGAGTTTCATATTAAGAGTATATCAGAAGTGGATAAAGTTGTTGACTATAAATTTTCAAAAGAGTAATATCATCTGTAAGATTTCTGTAGCCCTAGACTACAAAACCTCATGTGACAGATTCGATCATGAGTTGAAGTTTCTAGAAAATTTAGTTCATTGTCTAACATTTTAATCATTTTAAGAAAATGAAAAAAACAACATTTTCAAATGGACCAAACGGACAACAAAACTTCGTATCGTTTGGAGAAAAAAAAGCCGGCTGCACACACCAAAAAAGCGAAAAGTAGGGATGCTGAAATTACCCAGACACCCAACCTAGCTTACTAGGCTTGAAATTTCGTAAACTGTGTAGAATTTAAAAAACAAAACGTGTAAAATATTTTAGTTACGTTTACTTATATTTAATGGCACATAACTGTGCATATAAAATTATGATAAGTTTACCTCTTACTTTAATGTTCCCTTATTCATTGAGAATAAGTTATAAAGTTATTTTTTAAATATCCTCCACAGAAAATCTTAAAAAAACCTTCCGACCGCTGCGTCATATGGAAGGTTTTTTATTTTCCTTTACTATGAAATTTTTTGTGAATATCACGAAGTTGGGAATCAGTCACGTGGGTATATATTTGCGTAGTGGATATATTTGCATGACCAAGCATCATTTGCACAGAGCGGATATCAGCACCATTTGATAGGAGGTCAGTCGCAAACGAGTGACGAATCACGTGAGGTGTTACTTTTTTTGATATACCAGCTTTTATCGCATAGTATTTTACAATGCGTTCAATAGAGCGGGGAGTAAGCCGAGCAGATTCATTACTTTTAGTTTTATTGCGTGAATATTGCACAAACATCGGTTCATCTAAATCTTTTCTATTTTTTAAATACTCACGAATTGCGTCCTTTGCAGATTCTGAAAGAAATACCACCCGCACCTTTTCACCCTTTCCACGAATAGAAAATTCATCTTTCGATAAATCAAGGTCGCGGTTTAATGAACACAATTCCGAAAGACGAAGCCCTGTAGAGAAAAATAATTCTAATATTGCTTTATCACGAAGTATTTTGAGCGTATCATTAGGACTCTCTTTAGTAAGTGCTGGCATTTTCGGCGCTTCAAGCAAACGCTGTAATTCATCGGCTGAAATTAAATCGAGATGACGTTCTTTTATCTTTGCAAGATCAATCCGGTCAGGGGGAAGGGAAGTAACTCCGCGTTTCATTAAATATTTCAAAAATGAGCGGAGTGCAATCAAATGATAGTTTTGAGTATTTTTTTTAAGTGTGGCGGCACTTTGACCGCGAACTTTTACTCCAGGAAGACGATTAATATGAAGTCGGAACTCTCGAATCACTTCATCGGTAATTTGAGATGGCTCAGAAACTTTTGTAGTACTGAAAAACCGGTCGAGATAGTGCTCATAATTCCGAACAGTCAAAAGGCTGTTACCTTTTTCAATTTCTACGTGTTCAAGAAATTCTCTTTTGTATTTATCAAGCGTAGTACTCATATGTCGTACAATAATTATAGCACTATAAGGTAGATCTTGCATTTTTTAAACATATGTGCTACTATATGCCAATCATGTTAACAACGAAGAAAAAGCAAAATATCATAAAAAAGAACCAAATTCATGATAAAGATACTGGTTCTCCTGAAGTGCAGATCGCTATCATTACAGAAAAGATAGATGAACTAGCAACTCACCTTAAAAAACACAAAAAAGATAACCATTCTCGTCGTGGACTTATCAAAATGGTGGCAGACCGCAGAAAGCATCTTAAACACCTAGAAAAAACAGATAAATCTCGTCACGAAACAGTAGCTAAAAAATTAAAAGCTTAACAAAATACTCCGAGTTCGCTCGGAGTATTTTGTTTTGTTATACTTATATATATGATTATTAAACATAAAGAGCAAAGAGTAGGAGTATTCATCGATACAGCAAACCTATATCATAGTGCTAAAAACTTATACAAAAGAAAAGTAAACTTTGGAGCAGTATTAAAAGAAGTAGTAGCTGGGCGTAAACTTGTCCGAGCAACAGCATACGTAATTACAAGTGAAGGTGGTGAAGAAGAAAAATTCTTTGAAGCACTCACAAAACTCGGAATTGAAACCAAAACAAAAGAATTACAAATATTTGGTGGTGGAGCAAAAAAAGGAGATTGGGATGTAGGAATAGCAGTAGATGCTATGAAAATGGCACCCAAACTCGATGCAATAGTTCTTGTGGCAGGGGATGGCGATTTCTTACCACTCGTAGAATACTTACAAAGCCAGCTTGTCCAAGTAGAAGTTGCCTCATTTGGAAAATCAACGTCCATGAAACTAAAAGAAAAAGCAGATGATTTCATTGATTTATCAAAAAACCCAAGAAAATTTCTAATATACTAAAAATAAATAATAAAAATACCCTAGAATATTCTAGGGTATTTTTATTTGATATTTATTTATATTACGTATAGAATCAAGAAAAATCATAAAATTATACAAATTAACCATGCTAGAGAAAGAAGCTCTTATTGGGTTCTCAGTGAATCCGGAATTAGTTCCTATATACAATCGTATGACAGGGGCAGAAAAAGGTTCACTCGAATCTTTAAGCGTAGATCTTTGCGGAACATCCGCAAACGTAGCTCGTGCTATTAATGTACTTGGTGGTAAAAGCAAAGTTCTTGCTTTTACAGGAGTAAAGAATGATTTTGAAAGTCATACTTTACGTTGGGCATTAGAAAAATACGAAATTCCTCACAGAGAATTTCAAATTTTAGACCATTCACATATCTCACTATTTCCTATTGATGGATTACCAAAAAATAAAGTCTTTGGACTAAAAGGTAACATTGAAGAATCAAAAATCAATGAAACTATAAATCAAATAGGGGAAGAAGAAGGAATGTATCGTATTGCCACAGGAGTAAGGGAGGAAGAATTACCTTTCGTAAAAGCTTTGTTTAATAAACACATAGGATACAGATCTTTAAATCCAAGAATTGCTTTAATCGAAAAAAGGAATTCATTTATTGAAATCCTTAAACAAACCGACCTATTGATAATGAACGATGCAGAGTACGACGCATGCAGAGTAACTGGGATCTCAGAACTTCACCAATATGGACCAAAAGTAATAATTGTTACTCGCGAAAAAGATGGTGGGATGTTTTCAAAAGAAGGAGAGACTCCAGAAATGTTTGAAGCATGCAAGAAATACTTAGGTAAGGAAGTTTATACAATCGGTGCAGGAGATTGGTTCCACGCAGCCTTCATTATAAAAACTATGGAATTTGGTAAAGATTTTAGCTCATTAACTATCGAAGAAATTCGTGAATGCATATTATTTGCAACACAAGTTTCCGGCAAAAAAGTCACAATGCAAGGTGCCGCAAATGGTCCAAGCAAAAATGATTTGTAAAAATTAAAAACAGGAATGCTATAAATGCATTCCTGTTTTCATATCTGGTAGGATAAAAATAAATTCAGGAAATAATTCTTGAATTTTTTCGTTTTCAGACTCTTTATCATTTATAAAATACACAGGGGGAGTAAAGTATTTATCTTTCAAAAAAACTTCTTTATTTCCATCTACAATAAATAACTCTTTAAAATATTTTAAAATATTTACTCCTTCTAACTTAATTTTCTGAAAAGTAATGTCCCCCTTAGTAAGTAAAATAAGATTATGTTTTTCTGATAATTTTTCTAAAGAAGAGATTGTTTCTTTAAATAAATACGAAGTAAAATTTAAACTCTCAAACCAAGAAAAAATATCTTCAGAAATTTTTAAATCATATTCATTATTTAAAATATTAATATGTTCTTTTAAAGTATAATTTCCAAATTTTTCATTGCACTTTTTATAAGAATTAAGTACCTGCTCTTTTGTGGCACCGTGTGAAATAATTTCTAAAAAAATATCTTCTTTTAGAAGTGCTGTATCAAAAAGCGTATCATCAAAATCAAAAATTATTGTAGCCATAAGTAAAAAGAATATATCATATTTCCAACTTTTTTACTCTTTTAAAAAAGAGTCAATTTTGCTATGATGCAAGTATTATTATGTAATTGCTATTCTCCAGACAATTAGCGTTGAAGCTCCTAAAATGGAATGTTTCAAAACTAGAGTCTGGGTGATAGCTCAATATTTATGAAGAGTAAAGAATTTGAAGTAGAGATTGGTGGTAAAAAAATCACCGCTGTTTTTTCTGATTTAGCAGATCAAGCAAATGGATCAGTAATGCTAAAGTGTGAAGGAACTGTAGTAATGGCGACAGCAGTAATTAGTAAAGATGGAAAATCAAATCCAGGTTTTTTTAATCTAACAGTAGAATACTTAGAAAAGTTTTATGCTGGTGGAAAAATCCTCGGCTCACAATTCACTCGCAGAGAAGGTAGACCGTCTGACCAAGCAATCCTTGCAGCACGTGTGATCGACCGCACAATCCGACCACTTTTTGAACACCACATCAAAAACGCAGTACAAGTAATTATTACAGTAATTGCAATTGGAAAAGCAGATCCAAAAACACTCGGCATAAATGCGGCAAGTATCGCACTTCATGTTTCAGATATTCCATGGCACGGACCAGTAGGTGGAGTACATATAAGTAAAACAAATACAGGAACAAATATAGAAATCAATAATTATATTCCTCAAGAAGATGAATCTGTTTACGCACTCGACCTTATGGTATGCGGAAAAGAAAAAAATATAAACATGATTGAAGCTATGGCTTACGAACTTTCTGAAGAAGAAATGGGGACTTGTTTTGATATGGCAGTAAATGAAATTGCAAAATGGGAAGACTTTCAAAAAATGCTCCGCACAGAACTAGGAAAAGAAAAACTACTTTTCCCAAAAACAGAATTACCAAGTGAGGTTCCAGCATTGTTTGACGCTGAAATAAAGCCAATGCTTGACCAATCATTATTTGGAAATGAAAGCAAGAAAACAATCGAGGAAACTTGGCGTAAATGGAAAACTATAGTCGATGAAAAATACAAAGACAAAGAAGAAGAAAAATTTGTAGCAGAAGATTATATAGAAACATATATAGACAAACTGTTACACGAGAAAGCGATTAACCAAAAAATGCGTGCAGACATGCGTGCACTTGATGAAGTTCGAGGTCTTTATGCAAAAGCTGGGGGCATATCTGAAGTGTTACACGGTTCAGGCATATTCTATCGCGGAGAAACACATGTAATGAGTGTGCTTACATTAGCTGGCCCAGATGCAATGCACACTATCGATGGGATAGAATTTTCTGTAAAGAAAAGATTTATGCATCACTATAATTTTCCACCATATTCAGCTGGTGAAACAGGACGCGTAGGTGGAATAAATCGCAGAGAAATGGGTCATGGATTTCTTGCAGAAAAAGCACTAACTCCAGTCATTCCAGAAAAAATAAAATTCCCGTATACAATTCGTGTTGTATCAGAATCAACTGCTTCAAATGGTTCAACTTCACAAGCAAGTATTTGTGCAGCCACAATCGCACTTATGGATGGTGGCGTACCAATTAAAAAACCAGTAGCAGGAATTTCAATTGGTGCCATGATCGATGAAAATGATTCTTCAAAATATGAATTGATTACCGACATTCAAGGTCCAGAAGATCATTATGGCGATATGGATTTTAAAGTAGCAGGAACAAATGATGGAATCACTGCAATACAACTCGATATAAAAGTAGATGGAATTCCTGTGCCAATTCTAAAAGCAGCACTAGTGCGTGCAAAGACTGCTCGTATAAAAATACTTGAAACAATTACAAAAGAAATTAGTGCACCACGTGAAAAAATTTCAATACATGCACCAATGATTCTTACTGTAAAAATAAATAAAGAACAAATCGGTATGGTAATCGGACCAGGAGGCAAAAACATAAATGCAATCCGCGAAGAAACAGGAACAGAAATTACAATCGAAGAAGATGGAACAGTATTTATTACAGGCAAAAATGGTGGAGCAGAAAAAGCAAAAACAATAATCGAAGAAATGACACATGAGTATAAAGTAGGAGATCTTGCAAATGGGACAGTTGTAAAAATTGTAGAGTTTGGAGCATTTGTAAAAATCGGAAGAGATACAGAAGGATTAGTTCATGTATCAGAAATTGCCCCATTCCGTGTAGAGAATGTTTCTGCTATTCTTAAAGAAGGAGACAGTGTTCCAGTAAAGATAATAAAAAATGAAAAAGGAAGATTAAGTTTTTCTATTAAAGAAGCAAACAAAGATTTCTTTAAACCAGTAGAAATAAAATAATTTTGTTATGGATGAGCAAAATAAAAATAATTCAAATATAAAAACAATTCACACCTATGCATCAGATATGGCTGAAGCTATAGCCAACGAACAAGCATCAATGGTTAAAATTGCATTAGCAGAGCAAAATAAAAAACAGAAAGAAATAGCTGTTAATAATTTTGTGCAAGCAAAAAAGATAAACTTTGTTTTTATATTTATTGGTATTTTGCTAATCATTGGAGCATACTTTCTCATTACTTTTTTAAATAAAAAAAGTAATGAGAATAATGTACACGAAGTAGTAACAAAAGAAATTCCAACTATCATTCATGCAGACAAACAAGTAATACTTAATAATGATGTTATTGGAAAAGAAGAGACAGCAAAAATAATACAAGAAGAAGTTAAAAAGGGAGACAATCCTGATTCAATGAAAGCACTTATCTTAAAAGATGACAGTGCAGAAAATTTCTTAAAACAAATAGGCTCAAGTGCGAGTGGTGCATTTGTGCGTTCTTTAGGAAAGTTTATGCTTGGAACATACACAAAAAAACAAGGAGATACTAAAAGTCATTTATTTTTGATAATAGAAACAAAAAATTACGACCAGGCATTTGCAGGAATGCTCACTTGGGAAAAGACATTATTTGATGAAATGTTCTCTATCTTTGGAATAGATGTAAACCAAGACCGCTCTGTATTATTTTCTAAAAACTTTGAAGACTTACTTATAGACAACAACGACGCTCGTATTATAAAGGATAATACAGGACAAGCTGTTTTATATTATATGTTTATTGGTAAAAATAACTTAGTAATAACAGATGATATTGATACCATAAAAGAAATAACAAAAAGAATCAGAACTCAAAGTATAAAACCATTATAATTATTTGCTTGTTTAAATAAGAGTGATAAAATTAAGACATGAATACACATAAAGAAAAATTAGAAATAGAAAAAGTTCAAATCGAAAACGATTTAAATGGTATAGCGAAAAAAAATGATCAAACTGGTATTTGGGATGCGATTCCAGAAGAAAACCGCCCCCAAGAATCAGATATGAATGACCAAGCTGATCACAACGAAGAATATGAAGAGCGCACAGCCATAGTAAATGAACTTTCAAAGAGACTTTCTTCTATAGAAAAAGCATTAATAAAAATAGAAACAGATAGATACGGGTTCTGTGAGGAATGTGGAAACGAAATCGAAGAAGACAGACTTGAAGCAAACCCAAGCGCTGCAACATGTAAATCTTGTATGTAAATAATTAACAAAAAACTCTGGAATTATTCCAGAGTTTTTTGTTATAATTATATTATGTCGTTCTCAAGAGTGCATGCGGCACAACCGCATCTTTTGAAAGGGAAAATAGTCACAATAGAAGTGGATATTACTAAAGGAGCTCTACATGCATTTACTGTTGTGGGATTACCAGATAAAGCTGTAGATGAAGCAAAAGATCGAATGAGTTCTGCTCTAAAAAACTCAGGATATAATTCTCCTAAAAATCAAAACCAAAAAGTTGTAATATCTCTTTCTCCGGCAGATTTAAAAAAGGAAGGAGCATATTTTGATCTAGGTATAGCACTTGCATACCTGCTTTCCGCAGAAGAAATTGATTTTGATACAGAAGAAAGAATATTTTTAGGAGAACTATCTTTAAACGGAGAACTACAACCCATAAAAGGAGCCTTGCCACTTACACAAGAAGCAAAAAGGAATGGTTATAAAGAAATATTTGTACCTATAGATAATGCACGCGAAGCGGCACTAGTTGAAGGAATTACAGTATACGGTGCACGAACTCTAAGAGAAGTAATCGACCATATATACAAAATAAGATATAACAAAAAAGGTGAAGCCTTGGAGCCAGAACGACCTAAACTTCAACCACAAATAAAAACAGAAATAATACATAAAGAAAAAATTCATCAAATAGATTTCTCTGATATTCGTGGGCAAGAAGGAGCAAAGCGTGGACTCGAAATTGCTGCCGCCGGTGGGCACAATATTGCAATGAGTGGACCACCCGGCACAGGGAAAACAATGCTTGCTCGAGTTTTTTCACATATACTTCCTGATTTAGATACTGATGATATTCTAGAAATAACAGGAATACATTCTATAGTAGGAATGCTAGAAGAAGCACTAATAACTGAACCTCCATTTCGATCTCCTCATCATACTGCTTCATATGTATCTATGATTGGCGGTGGAGCAAACCCAAAACCAGGAGAAGTAACTCTAGCACATAAAGGTGTTTTGTTCCTTGATGAATTTCCAGAATTTGAAAAACGTGTTTTAGAATCGCTACGCCAACCACTTGAAGACAATATAGTATCCATATCACGAGCTAGAGGATCTCCAATGTTTCCGTCAAACTTTATTCTCGTTGCAGCCATGAACCCCTGCCCGTGCGGACATAAAGGAAACAAACAAAAAGCTTGTATATGTAAACAAATGGATCTTGATAGATATAAAAGAAAACTTTCAGGACCAATAATGGATAGAGTAGATATTTGGGTAACAGTAGGTGCTGTAGACTATGACAAACTTTCTTCAAATGAAACACATGGAGAAAAAACTAATACAATTAAAGAAAGAGTATTAAAAGCAAGAGAAATTCAAGAAAAAAGATTTAAAAAAGCCACAAGAAAAATAAAAACAAATAGCGAAATGAATGTAAAAGAATTAAATACATTCGCTCCGCTCTCAGAAGAAGTAAAACAAATACTAAACCAAAGTGCAGAGCGCCTAGAGCTCTCCGCCCGCGCATACCACCGTACTATCAAACTTGCTCGCACTATTGCGGATCTCGAAGGAAGTGAACATATTTCTACTTCGCACATACTAGAAGCACTGCAGTATAGACCGAAGGTAAATAATTAAAACCACCACAATTGTGGTGGTTTTAATTTATGCATTTGCTTTCTTTTTTGTTGTAACCTTTTTCTTGGTTGTTGTCTTCTTTTTTGTAACTGGTTTTGGGGAATGTGGAGCAGTATCAAGAGTAATAAGAGGAGGGTTTAAAATCAATCTTTCTTTTTTCTTTTTAATAACCTTTTTCTTAGTTGTTTTTTTTGTAGTAGATTTCTTTGTTGTGGTTGTTTTAGCAGTTGCAGCTTCTACGGTGCGGGGGAAAGAACCTCCTATAGATGTAAAGGTAAATATAACAAATATAAATATTGTAATAATTTTTTTAATCATGGAAATCATCAGATGTACTATTAACTTTTAAATCCTTAAATGGATTTTCGTCACCACGTCTTTCGAAATGCAAATGTGGTCCAGTAGAACGACCAGTAGAACCCACATATCCAATCAAATCACCTTGTTTTACAGGACTTCCAGCGTCAGCAACAACCTTACTCATATGAGCATACATACCTTGAGTTCCATCATTAAAATTCTCAACAACATAATATCCATAACCTCCATTCCATCCATTACCGTCAGCAATAAGTATCGTACCGTCAGCAACAGCATATATAGGTGTACCTTTTGGAGCACCTAAATCCACACCATTAGGACCATGAAGTCTTTGAGTAACACGTCCTACACCAGCAGGGAATGGCCAGATAAAACCTTTAGCGATAGCACCAGATGGACCTTGAGCTACATCTTCAGTCTTATTTACAACAGGAACAACAGCTTGAACAACTGGACTTTCAACAGGAGCACTCACCACAACAGGTGTTTTTTCAGGGGAAGATTCTTCTGTTGGCTTTATTTTAGCTTGTTTTGCTATTTTATCCTTTTCTATCGCAAGACGATTAGCCTTTTCAATCTCAGCCTTAGATGTACCAACAAGGAAAATTGTTTCACCAGCATCAATATCACTTGCTTTACTTAAAACGTTATATTCCAATATATCATTTACAGAAAGACCATATTTTTGAGCAATAGAACTTGCAGTTTCACCCCTTTTTACTGTATAAGCACTTCCATCAAGAGGAATAATAGTAAGAGCAGTACCTACTTTTGTAAGGTCACTACGTTTTATGTCACTATTGGCATATACGATAGCGTAAGTTGAGACTTTTTCTTTTTTAGCTATAGAAGCCAATGTTTCACCAGCTTTAACAATATGAACCCCAAGCTTAGAAGTAGAAGTATATGCTTCATAACCCAAATCAGCTTCAGTTCCCAACGGGCCATTAGTCGATTCAAGAACCTGATCTTTAATTATAGCTACAGAATCTTGACTAATAGTATTTTTAAGTTCTGGTGTAATAGATGGCTCAAGTAGAGTCATAGTCTGAGAATTTTTAGTATTACTTTCAACAGGAGTAACCTCTGCCGCACTTGTCTGTGTACCCAATAAATCACCCATAAAAGATAAAAACCCTGCATGGGCTTTTATAGGAAGCAATATAATAGACAAAATAATAACAAAAGAGAAACAAGCCTTCATTATAATAGGCTTGAAAAATAAAGATATTTTAGTCATAACGGCAGAAATTAAAGCATAAGTGCGCGTAATGACCTTTTTAATTGTAGTATTTTGCATAAGATAATATTGATTTTCTGCTCGGCTAGAAATATGAAGCGTGGTACTGTTCTGTATCGATATTGGGCATCCATAGCCCTCTATATATAAAGCGTAGCCCAGATAAGAAATCAAGTCAACAGAGCTATACACAGTCACCCAATGACACCACAAAATTGACATATTGACAAGTTTAATTATTAAATGTTAAAATTTAAGCATGTTTAAACCTGAAGACATCTCAAAGTTAAACGAGATAAAATCTAAACTAGAAGCAAACAATAAGGATGAAGAATTTATAGACGAGAAAGCCCTAGAAATAGAGCTTAAAGATATGCGTAAAAAGAGGGCAGAAAGGTACGCAGCAAACTGGAACGGTGAACAGATAAAAGTGGTAGATTTTTTTGAGAAAGTAGTAATACCTAAAATAAAACAAGAGAGGTTACGGAGTAGTAAAATAAAACAAATAAATCCAGAACCTACGGTAACCATCGATAAAGCAGTCTGGGCGGCAGAAGCTAAATCCACAGTAAAAGCAACAAAACGCTTAGCGCCAGAAAATAATAATGGTACAATAAAAGACATGAAAACACCTGATGTAAACCCTAATGGGGGAGCAGAAAATAGTGCTGAAAAAGAAGCCATATTAAAATCTCTCGAATTTAATACTACAAAATGGAGAGCAAAACTAACAGAAGAATTTTCTAGCGCAACAGGACAAGAAGCTAGAAATGAAAGTGAAACAAGACTAAAAATATTTGAAACAGATCCATACAGATGGATATCTGATGCATATAAATTAAACAAACAAAACTTAGAACGTGAATTAGAAGAAGATCCAAAAGAATCTACAAAAGAAAAAATAAATGAATCTTTAATAGGCATCAAAGAATATGAAGACAATTTAAAAAAGGCAGACACACTAAAACTTGAACTACCTGTAAAAGAAATATACTATTCTGATTTTAAATTAAAAATAGGGGATGAATTTTTACATACAAAAAACGAAAAACTAGTAGAAAAGTTAAATAAAGAATTTAAAGAAAAAGGTGAGAATAATTACAAAGTTACTCGCTTGTTTCGTCGTAACCAAAAACTAATTGCAGAAATACAAACAGAAAATCCAGCAAGTAAAACAAATCAAATTACAATTCCAAAAATTCAACATTTAATAAAGGAAATAAAAGAGCAAAAAAATATAAAGAAAGAGGAGACTGAAACAAAAGAAAACAAAGAGAGGAATGTGGAACAAATAATGACTGAGTTCGTAAACACATTTAAAGAATACTCAGAGTTCAGTAAAAAACTTCCAGATTTACTTGCTCGCAAAAAAGAATTGGAAGAATTGATAGCCAAAGAAAAAGAAAATACAAAGAAAGAGGATGCTGAAACAAAAGAAATACCACCATTAATGACCCCAGACTTACAAATCATCGAAGTAAAAAACGGAAAACTAGAAAAAGAATTATTGATAAACATACTTAAAGATCTAGGAATAAGTGCGGATATAAATCAAGAAGTAGCAGATAAATTGTTAAAAAAAGACGGAACACTAGGAGCACAAGCATTGAAGAGAGAATTTAAATTAAATCCAGAACAAATACAAAAAGTAATAGAAAATTATAATAAACAAAAAAAGTCGTAATATTAATAAAAATAAAAATCTAAAAAATGGAAAATCCAGTAAGTGAGAACGAAAAAGAATTGAATGCAATAAACGAAGAGTTAAAAAAGGGTGAAGCTCTACGCCAAAAAGCACTTGATTTAAGAAATGAATTAAAAGAAAAGAAGCTATCTGATGAGCAGATAAAAGCTACTTTGCGTGGCACTAAAGACTTAAATCTAAGTGAAGAAGAAATAGATAAAATAATGACAGAAGTTACTGGAGAAGATAAGAAAGAACCAGCCAAAGAACCTGAGAAGAAAAAAGTTACCCAAGAAGATGTAGATAAAATAAAAGCGCGTCTAGATGAAATAAATAAAAAAATAGCAGCAAAATTAGTTGAAATTGATGCTGAGAAAGACCCAGAAAAGAAAAAAAATTTGGAATCACAAAAAGATGAATTAAACGTAGAACGTGATGCTATTCTTGCCGAAGCAAAGACTCTACAAAAACTAGCAAAAGAACAAGAAGGGGAAGAAGAAAATCCAAATCAAACACCCGAACAAAAAGAAGGCGCAAAAGCTACTCTCGAACAAGACCGCAATGCTTATGTAGCAGAAAATGCAAAACATTTAAAAGAACTACGTAAAGCAGGAAGAGTAAACTGGCTACGTAAAACATTTTGGCTTAAACCAAATGAAATGCCAAAAACTCCAGAGAAACTTACAGAACTAAAATCAAAATATGAAAAATCATTATATGCATATGGTAATGAACTTTACGCAAATAAAGAAATTTCATTAAAACAAGAAAATCCAGATATAACACCAGCAGAATTGAAAACCAAAATGGAACAATTCAAAGCTGAAGTTATATTCAAACAGTTAGTAGTAGACGAAGAAGCACTCCTACAAAAGAAAAACGTAGAAGCAATGACTCCAAAAGAAAAGGGCGTGATGCGCCAAATGATGGATTGGTATGGAAAACTTTCTCCAGCAAAACGTCGCCTATATGGAATATTACTTTCAACAGCTGTTGGTGGAACAATTGCAGTTACTACAGGTGGAGTAGGTATTCTTGGAGCATATCTTGGTAGTAAGCTTGGAAGAACAGCAATAAGCGTAGCAGCGAGCGAAACAGTAGCATCAGGAATCCGCCGTGTTCATGAACCATACATCAAAGATCAACTCGCTACAGGAACAGAACATTCAAAAGAAATGCTTACTAAAATGGGCTGGAGTGAAGATTCATTTAAAACAGCGCAAGCAGGGTATCAAAAAACTCTTTCTGAATACAATAACCGCATGGCAAGTATGAGAAAGAAGCAAATGATTGGAAGAATCTTAACAGGAGCAATTGTGGGGTATGGTATCGGACATACAGATATGTTCCAGCATCCAACACCGGTTCCATCACCAATTCCACACGAACCACCAGTTCCGACTCCTCCACAAACAGGATTTGATCCAAATGCAATAGTAACAGGTGAACCAGGACACACAGGAATCACTTGGGCACTTAAAGCACAACTTGAAGGTCATGATGATTGGGCTCAAAGTATGGCAGACAAAATGGGCTACCATGGAGATATACATAGTGCAGATTTCTACAGTAAACTTGGACAAAAGTTTGGATATATAGACAGTAATGGTAATGAAGTCCGCGTAGCAACAAAAGGCACAGCTTACCTTCTTGACCATGAAAATTTCAAGGTTACAGAATACGAAGCAGGTGACCATATACACGGCAAAGAAGTTCATGCATTTGGTCAAAACTTCGAAGATAAATCAATGCAAGACAAATATGAATACAATTGGGATAAAACAAAAGTAAATCTTGAAGATGGAAACCATGGGCAAAATGTAGAAGTTAAAGTAGGAACAGAAAAATTAAATATAGATAATAAACCAAGTAGTGAAAATATTGATAATAATTTGAATCACAATAATCCTGAAAATACTACAAATACTGATAACGAGCACATAGATGACGATGGATCCAGCGAAGACAAAACAGAAGAATTCAATAAATGGAGAAAAAGTGGTAAACAAACAACAAACACAGAAAACACAAGTACAAATGAAACAGAGACAACAGTAGGAGAAAAAACAAGAAACTGGAGACTTGATGAATACAATGCAGATCGTAAAATTGGGAAGGTGCAAAGGTTTTTAAATTGGTTAGGATTCTAAATTATTAATTTACTATTGCTTTAAGCAAAAAATATATGAACAACGAAGTAAAAAATATCATTATAAAATCATTTGGAATCGAAGCAGCTTCACCTGAAGTACAAGAAGAATTGATTTCCCAAATTGGGGCATTAATTTTTCAAGGATCATTGATGCGTGCCATGGAAAGAGTAGAAGAAAAAGATTTAGAAAAATTTGAAACAATATTAAACAACAATGCCGATCCAGATATGATTTTTGCTTTTCTTGTAGAAAATATCCCAGGATTTGAACAAATCGTTGCAGAAGAAGCCTTAGCTTTTAAAGAAAAAGCTAATCAAACAATGGCAAATATTGGAAACTAAAAAAATAGATGTATAATAGATAGCAATGAACTATCTAAACGATCTAAATACACAACAAAAAGAAGCGGTCCTCCAAACGGAAGGACCGCTTCTTATTGTCGCAGGAGCAGGAGCAGGAAAAACAAAAACACTTACTTATAGAATTTTATATTTAATACATAAAGGAATATTGCCACATAATATACTTGCAGTAACCTTTACAAATAAAGCTGCAAATGAAATGCGAGAAAGAACAATAAAGCTTTTAGATGGTAAAGATTACGGCTCATTGCCACTAATTGTAACTTTTCATGGATTAGGAGTAAGAATATTAAAAGAAAATTCAGAATTAGTTGGTATATCAAAATACTTTTCTATCGCAGATGATGGCGACACAATTTCAATAATAAAAGAAGCTTTAAAAAAGCTAGACTTAGATCCAAAACAATACGAACCAAGAAAAATACGTAGTGTGATTTCAAGATTAAAAGGTGATTTTGTTAGTCATGAAGATTTTTCATTAAAAATACAATCTTCTTTTGAGGAAGTTGTTTTAAAAGTATGGAAAATATACGACGAATCATTAAAAAATGAAGGAAGTTTAGACTTTGATGATTTATTACTAAAAAGTGTTCAATTACTAAAAAAACACCCTGAAATAAAAAAAGAATACAATAAAAGATTCGAGTACATACATATTGATGAGTACCAAGATACGAACGAAGTTCAATACGAATTAGTTAAATTACTCGTAAGTGAGAAAGAAAATATTTGTGTTGTAGGTGACACAGATCAAAATATTTACAGCTGGCGTGGAGCAAATATAAAAAACATGCTTCATTTTGAAAAAGATTACCCAAAAGCTAAGATAATAATGCTAGAACAAAATTACCGTTCAACAAAAAATATAATTGAAGCAGCCAATACAATAATAAAAAAGAACCAATACCGTGCAGATAAACATTTATTCACAGAAAATGAAATAGGGGAAGCTATTTCATTATATGAAGCATTTGACGAATATGCAGAAGGAAAGTTCATTGCAAATAAAGTATCAAATCTTTTAAATGAAGGAGTAAAACCAGAAAATATAGCAGTATTATATAGAGCTAATTTCCAATCACGTGTGCTTGAAGAATCTTTTATAAGACAAGGCTTACCATACCAAGTACTTGGAGTTAAGTTCTTTGAGCGTAAAGAGGTTAAAGATGTATTAGCATATTTACGAGCATCAAGGAATAAAGAAGGACTTTCAGATATAAAAAGAATTATAAATGTTCCAACTCGTGGAATCGGTAAAACAACAATAATAAAACTCTTTTCTGGAATGAAAGATTCTTTACCGCAAGCAATGAAAATAAAAATAGATAATTTTTATAATCTTCTTAATGAAATAGAAGAATATAGCCACACAAATAGTGTATCCGAGACAATAAAATTTATAATCAAAAAGAGTGGGATTGAAAATGAATTAAAAACAAATGGAACAGAAGAAGATCTAGAACGCCTTTCAAACATACAAGAATTAGTTAGTTTATCGTTAAAATATGATGAACTAGATGAAGAAGGAGTAGATGCATTACTTACTGATGCCTCTTTAGCAAGCGATCAAGACAGCCTAATGCATAAAACCGAAAAAACAAACGGCGTAAGACTTATGACAGTTCATGCTTCAAAAGGCCTTGAATTTAAATATGTTTTTATAGCAGGACTAGAACAAGATCTTTTTCCTCAGTCACGAGATACAAAAAAAGATGGTGACCCTGAAGAAGAAAGGAGGTTATTCTACGTAGCGCTTACAAGAGCAGAACATAAATTATTCTTATCTTACACCTCTTTTAGAACAATATTTGGTGCGAGATGTGTAAATACACCAAGCGAATTCTTAAGTGATATACCAGATTACCTAATGATGCTTGAAACAGGTGGAGGGAATGAGGATAAAATAGTCTATATATAAAAGCATATGCTATCATATAGCTATGATTCATAAAGCTAAAAAATCTCTAGGGCAAAACTTCCTAAAAGCTCCCTTTGCCATTAAGGCAATGTGTGAAGCGGGTAATATAACAAATAAAGACACTATTATAGAGATAGGACCAGGTAAAGGAGTATTAACGACCGAATTATTACTAAGAGCCAAAAAGGTTATAGCTATTGAAAAAGATAGGGACTTAGTCGATTTACTAAAAGAAAAATTTGAAAAAGAAATAGAATCTGGCAAACTTAAACTAATCTCTAATGATGTACTCGATATAGAAATAAAAGAAAAAAGTTATAAATTAATAGCCAATATCCCATACAACATAACAGGGGCTATATTTAAAAAATTCTTAACAAACAAAAATCAACCAGAAAATATGGTGGTTTTAGTACAAAAAGAAGTAGCTCAAAGAGTTTGCGACAAAAAAGAAAGTATTTTATCTTTATCTGTAAAAGCTTACGGTATACCCAAATATATTATAAAGGTACCAAAAAGGTATTTTACCCCAAGCCCTAAAGTTGATTCAGCTATACTTTCGATACAAAATATAAACAGAAATAACTTTAAAAATAAAAAAGAGGAGGAGAAATTCTTTGAGGTAATAAAAACAGGTTTTGCTCATAAAAGAAAGGTTCTAAAGAAAAACCTAGAAGATATATCAGATAAAGAAAAAATAAATAATATATTTGAAATACTAAACATTTCAGAAAAAACGCGCGCTGAAGAATTATCTTTGCAAAGTTGGCTAAATATAACCCAAAAAATCTAAAACTATTGGATTTAAAAAATAAACCTTGTATAATAAAAGAATGAAACACGCAATCTCATCATTATGTATAGCATTTAGTTTTTTTATGTTTCTTAGTGTTGTAAATTTTGCTTATGCATATACGCCTTTTGGTGGAAGAATACTGAGTACTGTTGATGGAGTAAATATTTGTGAAAATACTTACCACCCAGAAGGCCCACTAACATTTGAAACAAGTACTTTTGGAACAGGCTATCCATACTCAATAGCTCTTGAATCTATTGGCCATTCAAATTACTCAATAATACCAGGGGCTTGGGTGTTAGGTTTTGCTACTGAAGCGCCAATAGATGAAATATCTTGTATCACACCAGAAACAGGAACACCATACCCTACATATTCAATATATTTTTGGGGTTCAAGTCTATAATAAATATAATTTTTAATGAATAAATCATATTTGCCAAGTAAAAAATTTTTAAAGAGCGTTGGAGCTATTACAATATTACTTGCTATTGCTTTTATCATTACAAAAATAACTCCAAGCATTAAAGATAAACTGCACAGAAATTCTATAGCAAAAAACTTAATGATTAAAGAAGTAGTAGCAGAAGATAGTAATCATAATGGAATTGCTGATTGGGAAGAAAGCCTTTGGGGGCTTGATCCAAAGGGCGACGGGGCAAGCAATAAAGAATTCATTTTAGCAAAGAAAAAAGCATTAGATGACGGTAACCCAAACAACGATGATGCAGTCACAGAAAACGACAAACTAGCTCGTGAATTTTTTGCGTTAATTGTTTCATTAAAACAAACAGGTAATTTAAATGAAAATTCCATTGCAAATCTTTCAAATGGAATAGGTAAAAAAGTTGTAGCCGAGCAAATTCCAGACATATATACAAAAGCTATAATAAACACAACAGAAACAAACACGAAAACAATAAAAGCTTATTATACAAATTTTAAAAAACTCGCAAATAGATACATAAATAGTGGTATAGGCAATGAATTAACCTATATGGGTAAGGCTGTATCAGAAAACGACAAAGAATCTATAGCTGGTTTAAAAAATATAGCAAATGAATACAGGGGTTTCGGTCAAGACCTAATACAGCTTGAAGTTCCGAGTTCACTTTCTGATTTACAATTAAAATTAGCAAATGATTACGAAAAAAATGCTGTGGCAATAGAACAAATGTCTATAATGACAGCCGATCCTATAACAGGAATGAGTGCTCTTGTGTCATATAAAAAAAATAATGATGCCCTTGCAATAGATTTGAAAAATTTACAAAACTTTTTTATAAGAAATGGTATACTACAAGAATAGGTTTTCTATTTTATTATGAATCGTACATATTTAGAAAAAATAATCGCAAGTGCCCTAATGTTATGCTTTTTTGTAAGTGCAACACTTTTTCCTTTTTTCGAAGCAAAAGCTATATGGGACATAGGAGATGAATCTGAAATTGATCCTACAAACTATCTAGGTCAAACTACTTCAAATACAAATACGCAAACAAACACAGGAACTACCACAGCAGAGGATACAGACACAGGAGAAAATCCTTATGCTTTTAATGTTACAAATATAGAAGAAGCGATCCCAGCTGTTTTAGGATGTACAGGCTTAGTAAGTAAGGTAAAAGGAGCCTTAAATGATCTTATCGATCCAGAAAAAGCAGCGGACTTTGTAAATAGCTTAGATGACAATGATTATATAAATCAAACAGAAGATGCACTTGAAGGAATAGGGCAAGAAGCGACTTCAGTACCAACAGACAATGCAGCACTAGAAAAGAAAACTTCTGAAATAAAAAAGAAAGAAGACCAAATAAAAAAAGAAGCAGAGAATGCTAAATTCCGTGAAGAATGTATTAATGGTGTAGCTTATTCACTTGCAAAAAATCAATTAAAATCCATAACAGAAAAAACTGTAAATTGGATTAATTCTGGTTTCAATGGAGATCCTCTTTTTGTAAGAGATCAAGATTCATACTTTGATAGCTTAGGGAAAGAAACACTACGTTCATTCTTAGGACCAATTGTTGATTTCGACAATGCATCTTTATATCCTTATGGCCGTGATTTTGCTAAAGCATTAATAAAAGACAAAACAACAGATCCAAAAAATAAATTAATCTCAAATTTAAACAATTCACTTCAAAACGGTTCAACAACAGAAGATTTTGCACAAGATTTTAACAAGGGAGGTTGGGATGGCTGGTTCTCTCTTACACAAAATCCTGCAAATAACCCTCTTGGTTTTAATATTTTAGCAACTCAGCAAGTCGCCGACGAACAAAACAAAAAAGTAGAAAATGCAAAATCTGAACTTGCTCAAAACAATGGATTCTTAGACCAAAAAAAGTGTGTTGAGTACGCCAAAGGCACACCCGACACAAATGCAACAAACAACACACCATCAGCAACTGGTGATATAAAAGTACTTAGCAAAAGTACTGGGGTTGGTTTATTAAACAAAACAATCGGTGGCAAATCATTTACATTAAATATGCAGTATGATGCACCAAGTGCTGGAACAATAACTGCAGAATTACAAAACCTAGGTGGAGGAAGAGAAGATAGTAAAACAGTAATGACAATAGGCCAGAAAGGCAAAGTCATGTTTGATGTATCTTTCAATGGACTTCTTGAGGGCTCTTATCATAAAGTAGAAGTTTCATTTAGTACAGGAGCAACAGCAGGAATTGCTAGTTTTGAAATATATTTAGCAAACTCACAAAATAAAAAAGTAAGCACAGGAGAAAAAACACAAACACAAGAATGTTTGCGTTACGAAACAGTAACTCCTGGAACAATAATTCAAGACCAATTAAAAACTCAATTACAATCACCAACACGCCAATTAGAGCTCGCAGATACAGTAAACGAATCACTTGATGCTGTATTTGGTGCATTAATGAATCAATTAATAAACCAAGGTCTCTCAAGTTTGGCTACATTTAATCCAAAAAATAGTTCAAATAATGGTTTAGGAGGACCAGGATCAAACAAAATATACGATGCGAGTGGTAACGACATTAGTAATATACCAGGGGTAGATTCTGCAACAGGTAAAATAATTACTGTGGGAAGAGGTCGTGGATGGACTAGCGCAGATAAATTTGATATTACAACAGCATTAGGAGACATAATGCGCATAGATCCTGTAACAAAGAAAAAATACGTATATAAAAAAGGAATAATAACAATTCAAAAAGATTATATAGAAGCAGTAAATAATTCATTAAAAGTACTACCAGGAATATTGCCAGCAATAGGTGAACTTGATTATTGTATTCCAGGACCAAACCCAACATGGCAAGGCCCAGCACGTGTTACAGCAAACGCACTTATTGAGCAAATTAGAAACACCTACCTGACTCAAGATTTCAAAATAGTAAAACCAAACTTTAAATCTTCACTATTAAAAACCACAAATGGAATGGATTTAATACAAAATCCAGACTCATGGTATATCCAAGCTGCGGATAGTTTTGCAAATATTATTGAAAGTATTCCAATACTAGGTGGACTATACAAACTACAATCAAGTCTTATCGGCTCAGTATATGACCTTCTTTCAACAATAGGGGGTGGATCTACTCGCCAAGAAAAAATAGACAAAGCAAAAGCAGACCTAAAAGCTCAACAAGATCAAGCTCGTGAAGATTTTGAAACAGGTAAAAAAGCTGCAATAAGAAAAATAAAAAATGACTTTACAACATACTCAAACAAAATGACTGAACTTTATGGACCAAACTCACTAATGAGAACAGCTTATAATGATGATGGTACCGATAATCAATTCTACCTACCAATGGCTGAAGCTGGTCTTGATGTAACAAGAAACCTAAGAACTTATGAAATAAATATTGCATCAGCAAAAACCGATTATGCAGAAGAAGTCAGAAAAGCAAAAGCAAATATATACAGATTAGGTATAATAAAAGCAAAAGTAGATGCCATCGTAAAAGCCGCACGAAAAAGACAACAAAACGATATTATTTATGGCAAAATAAAAGTTCCAGCAGAATGTCTTGATGCTATGGCAAATCAAGACGCCACAATAGAATCTCTAAATGGAGTAAAGACAAACAATACAACGACAACAGGACCAGGTAACTATACAAATTATACAACCGGAGGAAACAATACAGGCAATACAAATAACACAACAGGGAACAACAATACAGCAAATGGCGCAGGAAATTATACAAACAATACAAATGCAGCCTTAACAGCAGATTTTAGTATTATTCAAGAATCATACGCAAATAAATGCACCACAGAAATTACATTGAACAATATTTCTACAGGCGGTACTACACCTTATACAACAGAATGGAAATTAACACTTGGTAGCGGTAAAATAATCACTCAATCAAGTTTCAATAGCTATCCAATCTCTCAATCTAAAGACTCAGGTACTGCAACAATCGAAATGAAGGTAAAAGATAAAAAGGGAAGTGTAGAATTTGAAAGTAAGGCAATAAACATTATCAAAAGAACACAAACACCGAGTGGGGCAGTATGTCCAAATTAATGTAATATAATAAATATTATGGAGAAAAATCCAAAAAAATCAAAAGCACTCATAATAGCATTCGCAATTACACTTGTGCTTATTTTTGGTATTTATTTTATTTTTATTAAAGATGGGGGAATATCGAATACAAAAAGCGCTGGTGGTAAATTATTTGCACCATTACTTGGTACATCAAAAAATAAAGAATTAAATACAGTAGACAAAACAAATACCCCCACAGATATAACAAAAACAGAAATACCAAATACAGGACAAGAACAAACAACAACAGACACACCAAATACAAGTAATATTGGTAATAGTTTAATAACACCAAATTTAAACCCAATTCCATTACCTACAAATAATTATGGCTTCCAAAACCCATGTGATTCAAACCAGCAAGTAAATAACAACGGGAATTCTTGTGACGGAAATAACCTAAAATACAAGACAGTATTTCCAGCAAATTTTATTCCTCAATGTAAAGACGGACTAGACAACGACCAAGATGGACTGAAAGATATTCTTGACCCGGGATGCCACACAAACCTAGAAGTATATAAAGATATACCTAAAGAAGTAGTCGACACAACACCGGTAAAATTACTACCAAGTCCAGCAAATACAGGGGCAGGGAGTATTAACAGTACTACTATTGGTGGAGCAAGTGTAAAAACAGGAACTTGTGCAGACACCATAGACAATGATGGAGATAATTTAAAAGACTTAGACGATCCAGATTGTCATACAGATCAAAATAGTAAAAATTCTAGTACTTACGACCCAACTTTCAATGAAACAGGAACACTTCCAGCAAATATGATGCCAAATCCAGAAATCAAAAAATCAAAATACCCATCAAAAACAAGTAGAAATCCTGAAATGATAATGATCGTAGATACAGATACTTATGATGAAAATAAATCAACAGAACTTGATTTTATACCAGCATGTCGTGATGGGGCAGACAATGATCAAGATGGATTGATAGATGAACTAGACCCAGGATGTCATAGTGATTTGAATCCAAATAATACAAATAGCTATCTTAAAGATAAAACAATTGAGTTAAATATAATTCCACAGTGTAGTAACGGTAAAGATGATGATGGAGATAAACTAACAGACATAAATGACCCAGGATGTCATAGTGATTTGAATACGAAAAACAAATCTTCATATATGCCAGACAAGAGCACAGAATTTAACATAATTCCTCAATGTAGCGACAACATAGACAATGATAGTGATAATACAAAAGATGCCCTTGATTCAAATTGCTGGGCAGATGGAAAAACAAAAACACTATACGACCCAAATTACGGAAGTGAATTTGCAAATAATAATACAAATAAAAACAATAATACAAACAATAACCGTGGCAATGGTTACGGTATTAAAAAACAATGTAACGAAGCTGATATTGCATTACAATTTACAGATTCAGAAAAAGCACAACTAGCTGAACTCACTCGCCAATTTAATTTACTTGCTCCATTCCTCAAGTCTCAATCAGATGTAAACGGGGAAGAAGACAGTACTCGTAATTACAAATACATTATTGAAAATGCAAAAAGTCTTACACAACAATGTATAGACCAGACAAGTAGGGCAGACTACAAGCAAACACTCGGTAGTAAAACAGAGCAAATAGAAGGTGGAATTAGTAGTAGTGTAAAATATCAAGGAAGAGATGAGCGCCGATATAATCCATATCAATCTGGAAATAATAAAAACTCAGAAGACAACACATACTATAGATTTGTTTCTTCTTTGAGAATAGATAACCTGACAGGTTATACAGACCAGCAAGTAATTGATATGGTATTAAAATCAGTATCAGGACCAGCAGATGCAGAAACAATTGGTAAAAAACTCACAGAAGGAAAAACAGAAGCTGAAGTAAAACAAATAATGGATCAAAAAATCCAACCTTGGACAATGATGTCTATCTTGAAACGTAAATTCCAATACATGGAAATGCAAAAAGTAATAGATATAATGGAACCAGGCAAAAGAAATTATGCAGAAAGAGTAGCATATGCCACAAAATACGGACGCGACACTATAATACAAAATCTAGCTAACGGTAAAACCATTAATCAATTACTTCAAATATATGGAAGAAATTCTGACTTAGTTGATTCAACAGACGCCCAAATAGTTAGATATTTATATACAGAATTATATACTGAAAACGAATTAATCAACGTACTATCTCAAGGGCGAAGCCTACACGACATAAGAAATCTACTTGCATCAATTCCAACAGGAGGACTGACTGGAATTGTAAAATCACTAATGTATATCAAACCGTGGAGTAATTTTGAAAAGATGTACAATGTTTGGTAATTTGGTTTTAAAATAAAGTAAAATATATAGCAATAGAAACTCAAAATGCTATAATAAAAACAGATGAAGAAAGTTTTGCCATACATATTCATGGTAACCATAATCGCAACATTATTTGCGCCTTTTGGTTTTGTAATGAAAGATAATAGTTCTATATCACTACAAAAAAACGAAGCTCATGCAGCCTCAGCTGGAATCAAAAATTTTACTATTTCACAAATATCTAATACTCCAGATTCCATTACACTACAAATTGATGCAATAATGAATGGTGCCCCAAGCTCAATTAACTCAAATGTAACTTCATGGAGTAGAGGATTTAGTGTTTCTATTAAAGATGAATCAGGAAACGAAATAAAAAATATTGGCTGGGATATGAACAGAGATGACTTTAAAATAATACAAACAACAAATAGTGACGGAGATGATGTTATGTATGGAACATACAGACTGGAAAAACTATCAGAAGCAACAAAATACAAAGTAAGTTCCTCGGCTTTTTATAATATAAATTTTTTAGTTGGCTCAAATGAAGCAGTTAAATTTGACGCAAAACCAGACCCACTAATAGTACAAACATTTGATCCAAAAAATATAGACAGTCAAAATTTTCAATCACAAAATGGAGCAGGTGGGGATATACTACCAGCATGTAGTATGCTACCTGGAGTTAGTGGAACAGTTCTTGGTTGTGTAGTTCAAATCTTTTACTATGTAGCATTTGTACCAACATCATACATATTTGGACTTGCTGGAAAATTCTTTGATAAATTATTTGCATATTCTATTACAGATAGTTCCTATACCACCACATTTGTAACAAAAGGCTGGGGGCTTGTGCGTGATATTTGTAATATATTCTTTATATTTATACTTATTTATGCGGCATTTGGAATGATCCTTGGGGTAAGTAGTATTCATGCCAAATCAATTATTATCGATATTATCATTGTAGGGCTACTCATAAACTTCAGTTTATTTGCCACGAGAGTTCTTATCGATACTTCCAATATCTTAGCGCGAGTCTTCTACAATAGTAATGCAGTAAAGATAACATTAAAACAAAACGCGGATGGTACATATTCTTCAGCCACAAGAGGTGGAGTAGATTTATATGATGCAAACTCAAAAGGGGAGCTCCCATTATCTGCTGCACTTGTAGCAAAAGTTAACCCTCAAGATTTAATAATAAATTCATATAAAGTAAAAGTAGGTGATGATGCACAAAACCAATCATCGGATTCTAACGACAAAACAACGAATCTAGGTGTAGGTGGATTTTTCTTAGTTACTTTGATGGCAACAGTAATAAATATTATCGGAATGATTGTATTCTTCTCTGTAGGTATTATATTCCTTGCTCGAGTAATAGGGCTTTGGTTTGCTATGATATTTGTGCCATTTGCATTCCTTAGTATTACCGTACCCGCACTAAAGAAAACACCCCAAATAGGCTGGTCACAATGGGTTTCTGAAACAACGGGACTATGTTTTGTGGCACCAATTTTTATGTTCTTCTTGTATCTTATTCTCCTATTCTTAGATCAAGTTTTTGGAGACATGGTAATCCAAAGTGCAACTGGAGCCGATTTCGTACTAAAAACAATAATTCCATTTGCATTCATAATGATAATGCTACTCATGGCAAAAAAGATGGCAAAAAGTTTCTCTGGAAGTATCGGGCAAACAGTAGCTGGAGGAATTCAAGCTGCTGGTGCACTCGCACTTGGCGGCGCAGCATTAACTACTGGTTTCATAGGGCGTGGTATTGGCCAGAAAATAGCACAAGCATCAAGAGGTGACACAAATTCACAAAAATTTATGGACCCAAACAAGAGATCAGAAATGAGCTTCATGCAAAAAACTCGTGGATTTATTGGTTCCGGGTTTGGAACTGGTATTGGATTAAATAAAATATATGGTGAAGACAAAGGTAAAACAGATCTTAAAACAGGTAAAGCCTTGGGTGTTACAACTGGTATAGGTGGATTACTAAACAAGAAACAAAGATTAGTAGATAAAGTAGATCATGGAAGACACGAACTTGAAGACATTAAAGCAAAAGCTGGCTTGAAAGGTGTTCCAGATTCAAAACTTTCAGGAAGAGATGAGCAAAAAATTAAAGAAGTATTCCTTAAAACAAAACGTGCTGAGGTGGAACAAGAAATCAGATCTGGCCGTGCTAAAGATGCAAGTGGTGCTCCAATAATGGGAGAAGATGAATTTAAAAAAGCTAATAGAGGAACTGCAGAACAACAATACAGAGCAGATAATAATATTGCATCTAATGCAACACTTACACCT
>CAZMDL010000014.1:0-4891 GCA_964565285.1 uncultured Candidatus Saccharibacteria bacterium | reverse complement strand
TCTTTGGCTCACTTGGAGTGACTGGCAAGGAAGCACAGACCGTGCTCGATGAAGTAGGGATTACACTTAACATGAACTCCATAGCAGGGGATACTCGCAAGCCTCTTGATCCATCTGGAATCCGCTTCGGTACTCCAGCTATCACTACCCGCGGATTCAAAGAAGCCGATTGTGCCGAAGTCGCTCAACTCCTCGTAGATACATTAAAGAACAAAGACAATGCAGAGATGAAAGATCAAATTAAAGCGAAAGTAAAAGCGCTTGCTCATGCGCATCCTATTCCAAAGTCATTTGTTTAATTTATGAACACCCCAAACAAAAAACTGTGGTTCAAGCGGTAGTCCTATGGATGGGGATGGACTCCTTGCTCTTGGGAAGGGTGGCTCACTGTTTTTATTTATATAGTGATTATATTTAGTTATGAATATTATATTCGTAGCGTAGAGCCTGATGGTAATTTTTTGGTTGGAGTTATTTTTCCTGTTGTTGTTTTTACTTCAATATTGATTGCTATCTGCTATAAAAAAGGCGAGAAGCCAAAATGGCAGTGGGGAGAGGGAAAGAATATAAATGATAATAATAAGGTAGACTAATATTATGCTCCCAAATAATTTTGCGTACATTGCTATAGTAACTTCACTCATCGGCGGTATTTCATATATACGCTCTACTTTTAAAGGTAAAACAAAACCAAATCGTGCAAGCTGGCTTATTTGGTTTTTAGCGGCAACTACTGCGTCTTTTATACAATTTGCTTATGGAGCACAAGCTTCTTTCATTCCAATTTTTATGGCAGGTTTTATTCCACTAATTGTATTGATTGCTTCTTTTAAAAATAAAAATTCATATTGGGAAGCGGGAGTACTTGAATATGTTTGTCTTATTTTAGCAATTTTATCTATTGTAATGTTTGTTATTTTTAAGACGGGAGTTTGGGCAACAGTATTTGCAATTCTTGCCGATGGTCTTGGTTTTATTCCTACATTTGTAAAATCTTGGAAAGATCCGGATACAGAAAATCTTGGGCCGTTTATTTCTGGGATTTTTAATCCTACACTTACAATGCTGACATTGTCTGTTTTAACTTTTAATACAGCTGGCTTTGCTGTGTATCTTTTCTTTGGAAATTTAGTAGAAATCATTATTGTTTTATATAGAAGAAAAACAATAATATAATTATGATATAATTTAAAATATGACTGAAAAATTTGGGGGAGATAAACTACACAACGAGAGAAAACCAGAAAATTTGGTTGAAAAATATAGTCGTATAAATGATGCTGTTGCCCATGCAATGCAAACATTGTCGGGCTTAAAGCTAAGTTTTCAATATTCTAAATCTAGAGAAGATTTTTATAATTCTTTAAATAATGCACCATTTTTGTTTTTTGAAGATGGACTTAAGAATTTTGGTCATGATACTGAAACTACTCTTGATGAGGTAAAGGAATATTTTGGTGATATAAAAGATATATATAATAAATCTATGTCAGAAGTTATAAATAATCATAATCTATCTGATGGCGAGATTATAGAAATTTTAAGTCATCCAATAAAAGCATTAATACAGATAAAAAATGAAAAAAATCTTCTCTAATAAAAAAGGAAAATTAATTGTAATAGACGGCACGGATGGGAGCGGGAAGGCTACCCAGGTAGACCTCTTATCAAAACGGCTTAAAAAGGAAGGCCACACAGTAAAAGTGGTGGATTTCCCTGAATACTATAAAAATTTTTTTGGGAAGTTCATTGGGCACTGCCTTTCTGAGCAGTATTATAATTTCGTGAAAGTGCATCCAAAGATTGCTTCAGTGCTCTATGCTGCGGATCGATTTGAATCAAAAAAAGAAATGGAAACATGGCTTAAAAAAGGTTATATAGTTATTGCGAACAGATACGTCAGCGCGAATCAAATTCACCAAGGTGGGAAAATAAAAAGCGCAAAGAAGCGCGCGGAATTTCTAAAGTGGCTAGATGAAATGGAATATGGCGTATTTAAAATTCCAAAACCAGATGTGGTGTTTTATTTAAATTTGCCGATTGTAGTGAGTAAGGCACTTATAAAGGAACGAAACAAAAAAGATGCACGAGCATATCTTGGCAAAAAGCAGGATGTGCATGAAAAGGATTTAGATTTTCTAGAAAATTCTCGAAAGAGTGCACTATGGCTCGCAAAGACACAAAAGAATTATATTCAGGTAAATTGTACTGATAAAAATATTCTACGTAGTCGCGAAGACATTCATGGGGAAGTGTATGAAAAAGTTAAAAAGGTATTAAAGAAATAAAATGAAACTTAAAATTAAAAAATTAAAAGAAGGGGCGAAGTTACCAAGCTATGCACATCCAGGGGATGTGGGGCTTGATTTGTATGCCATGGAAAGTGTTACAGCACAGCCTGGCGAACATGTGCGTATTTGGCATGGTTTTGCATTAGAGTTTCCAGAAGGGTATGGAGCTATAATTATGGACAAGGGGAGTATTTCAAAAGCAGGACTTATTCATTTGGGTGGTGTGTATGATGCTGGTTATCGTGGTGAATACAATACTCATTTAGCAAATCTATCAGACAAGCCGTATACATTTGAAGCTGGAGATAAAGTAAGCCAGCTTGTGATAATGCCTGTTGTCATTGCAGAACTGGAAGAAACTGATATATTAAGTGAATCAGCTCGAGGAGAAGGAAGATTTGGTAGTACAGGTAAACAATAAAATGGAACAGCAGATCAAAGAACAAATCATAGGCGCGTTGAAGAATCTTGGTATTGAAGCTGAGAGTGTTTTACTTGAGCATCCTGCTGATGTAAAAATGGGAGATTATTCTACAAACGTGGCAATGGCATATGCGAAAAAGGTAGGTAAGAATCCAAAAGTTCTTGCAGAAGAAATCGTTTCGATCCTTCGGCAAGCTCAGGATGAATTTCAGGTTGCTGAAATTCAAGTCGCTGGGCCTGGGTTTATAAACTTCTATTTGTCTCGTGATTTTTTTATAGAGGCGACGAAAGAAATTTTAGATAAGAAAGAAAAGTGGGGAAGCAATGAGTTGCTCGTTGGTAAAAAAGTAATGGTGGAATACACACAGCCAAATCCTTTCAAGCCTTTTCATATTGGCCACTTGATGAGTAATGCAATTGGTGAATCTATTTCCAGGATTGTTGAGTTTTCTGGTGCAAAAATTATCCGCGCAAACTATCAAGGTGATGTAGGGCTTCATGTGGCAAAAGCTATTTACGGATTGCAGAAATTTGGCATGCCAGACGATACTCTTTCTGTTTCAGAGCAAGCTCAATATATAGGTGAGTGTTACTCAAAGGCAAGTGATGTATATGAAAACGATGAGCAAGCAAAAGAAGCAATCAATATAATAAATAAAAAAGTTTACGATAGAACAGATGAAGAAATAAATAAAATCTATGATTGGGGTAGGGCTGTTACCCTCGAAGCTTTTGAAGGAATATATAAATTACTTGGTACTAAGTTTAACCATTACTTTTTTGAAAGTGAAATGGCACCAATAGGTGAGAAGATTGTGCGTGCCAATGTGCCGAATGTGTTTGAAGAATCAGACGGAGCAATTGTATTTAAAGCAGAAAAATATAATCCAAAACTTCACACCCGGGTGTTTATTACTTCTGGGGGTATACCATTGTATGAGACAAAAGAAATTGGTCTTACAATGACAAAATTTGAAAAAGAGAATCCTGATATTTCTATTGTTACTACTGCGATTGAACAGGGTGAATATATGAAAGTAGTTCAGCAGGCGATAGCGCTTATGCACCCAGAACTTGAATCACGAATGAAGCATATTACTCATGGCATGATGGGCCTTGCTTCTGGTAAGATGAGTTCTCGAAAAGGGAATGTTGTTACAGGAGAATCTTTATTAAATGATTCGATGGCTGTAGTCGGTGAAAAAGTTGCCGAGCGTGATTTATCAAATGAAGAGAAAGAAATAATTTCAAAAATAGTTGGAGTCGCTGCGCTTAAGTATTCAATCCTGCGTTCTTCATTAGGTTCTGATATTATTTACGATTTTGAAAAGTCTATTTCTTTTGAGGGGGATTCTGGTCCTTACCTCCAGTACACTGCTGTCCGTGCACAATCTATTCTCAATAAAGCAAAGGATGCTGGATTTACTCCTGATATATCAAATGCACCCGAGGAAGTGCCACTTCTAGAAAACATGCTCTACAAATTTCCTGAAGCTGTCCTCCGTGCGTACAGCGAGCTTGAGCCGCATCACATCGCCACCTACCTCACCGAGCTTGCATCAGCCTTCAACTCTTTTTATGGCAATACAATGATTATAAACAAAGATGATGCTCACACTCCATACCGCCTCGCGCTCGTCTCTGCATTCCATATCACAATGACAAACGGCCTCCACCTTCTCGGTATTAAAACTCCGGAGAAGATGTAAAAAGTAAGATTTATAATCTTGCTTTTTTGTTGTTTTATGTTTATTGTATATATACAGATGTTGAAGGGGCTATCACCCTGGAGTCTTGGGAAGAAATCCATAATGGACGTAGAACCCACTAAATGAGAAGTAAGCAAGGTGGTACCGCGGTCAGAAAATCGCCCTTGGAATGCAATCAAATGATTGTTATTCAAGGGCGATTTTTAATTTATTATAAATAAAATAATTTGTTCTGTTAGTAAAAATATATGGAAGAAAAAAATACAAAATCAAATAACGCACTTCGTGAAGAAAAGATTCTCGCATTTTGGGAAGAGAATAAGATGTTTGAAAAATCACTCACAAAAGATGCTCCAAAAGGGGACTATGTCTTTTATGACGGTCCACCGTTTGCGACTGGTGTGCCACACTACGGGCACATTCTGGGCAGTACTGCAAAAGATGTCATTGGGCGCTATCAGACGATGC
>CAZMDL010000013.1:0-14336 GCA_964565285.1 uncultured Candidatus Saccharibacteria bacterium | reverse complement strand
ACTTAACCATACTACCAAAAAAGTGGACTTTTGTCCACTTTTCCCTTACTTAATAAGGTTTATATATTAAAGACCCTTTTAGCGTTCTGTATGAGCGTTTTAGCCACTTCTTCCTCTGATAGTCCCTTTATTTCAGCAATTTTCTTGACCACTTCTCGCACATATACAGGCTCATTGCGCTTCCCACGGTATGGCACTGGAGTAATGTATGGAGAATCGGTTTCAGACATAATCATTTCAAGTGGAATCGCTTTTACTACTTCATCATAATCATGAGTAAATGTAAGCACTCCCGTAAATGAAATAGTGAACCCAAATTCTACGAATGCTTTTGCAATCTCCACACTCCCAGCAAAAAAGTGTACATCCCCTTTTACTTTTGCATACTGTTTTAAAATCTCTAAACTATCCGCGTATGCGTTCAGTTCATTATTCTCCGGATTATTACGAATATGAAGCATAAGCGGTTTATTAAATTCATTCGCAAGTTCTATCTGCTGTATGAATGCTTCTTTTTGCTTTGCTATTGTTTCCGGAGTACAACGATAATAATCGAGTCCGCACTCACCGATGCCCACCACCTTTGGATCTTTTAAAAGTTCACGGTATGCATCCATATCAAATACTTCGCCACGGCTAGTGAACGCCTTCCCCTCTTCGCCGAGCTCTTTTACATCATGATATGAAGCACCAGTATGAATCGGATGAAGGCCGATGATTGCATATACACCCTCAGGATATTCGTGCGTCATTTCCACCGCTTTCCGAGAAGTATCTATTTGCGTGCCAACATTTATCACCCAAGTGTCATTCTCAAGTGCACGTTTAATAACTTCACTTCTGTCTTCATCAAAAGCTTTGAAATTGGTATGCGAATGAATGTCTATATATTTTGGAGTCATGTTAATCTTTACGTAGAAATAGTGGTTGTTCTAACATTTTATTCTCTAAAAGAGCATTCTTTATTTTTTTTGATGTTTCAGGCATAAATGGTTCAAGCATTTCAGAAATTTGCATTAAATCACTGAGTAAAATTTCTATAACATATTTTGCTTTTGCTTGATCTATTTTAATTAATTTAAAAGGCTCTTCTTGTTGGACATATTTGTCAGCCCAGTTGATACAAGCCCAGACCATATCCATAGACAACTTTAGATTATAACTATCTAGTCCTTTTTTATACAACTTATAAAATTCATCATGTTCTTTTGCAAATACAGATTCTTTAAATTTAATTTCTTTTTGATATTCAAAATTATAATTTTGTGACATCTTTAACACCCTACTAGCCAAATTACCTATCCCATTTGCCAATTTTGCATTATAAGATTCTTTGAAACGCTCCATGGTAAACGGTGAGTCTTCAAACGAAGAACATTCAGCGAGAAGAAAGTAACGGAGCGCATCCGTCCCATATTCTGCCACAACATCATACGGATTAACCACATTACCAATAGACTTGGACATTTTTAAACCACCATCGGCAGTGATAAAACCATTGATTATTATTTGTTGAGAATTTGGCACTTCGGCCGCCATTAACATGGCTTGCCACATTGCCGCTTGGAAGCGAAGATTGTTTTTGCCACAATACTGTATTGGTGTTCCATGAACCCAATATTGTTGAAATTTTTCACTCTTAATCAGGTCTTCCAATGTCTCAACAGAATCATCAGCAAGTGTTGAAATATAATTTGTTAGTGCATCGAACCATACATACATCACATGCTCAGGATCATTTGGTACAGATATACCCCAATTCATCTTTGTCTTCAGACGTGAAATAGAGAAGTCTTGAAGTCCATTTTGAGCAAATAACTTTATTTCATTAAATCTAAAATCCGGCACGACAAAATCTGGATTTTTTTTATAAAAATCATTGATTCTGTCTGTAAATGCGGAATATTTAAAAAAGTAGTTTTCTTCTTCTAGAATTTCTAGCTTTTGCCCAGGATGGTCAGGGCATTCCCCGTTGACCAAATCTGATTCAGTTTTTGCTTCTTCACACCCAATACAGTAACTAGCTGTATATTTTCTTTTCTCGATATATCCATTATTAAAACAACGCATCCAAAAATCTTGAGCAATCTTTTCATGTTTTATGTCTGTGGTACGGATAAAATGCACATCATCCGAGATACCCAAAACATCTTTTAAGCCACGAAATCTTTCCGCAAATTCATCAACATACGCTTTAACATCTTTGCCTTCTTTTGCCGCGGCATCAAATAATTTTTGTCCATGTTCATCAGTACCAGTATTGAAAAACACATCGTATCCTTCAAGTTTTTTCGCGCGCGCGATAACGTCAGCGCGAATAAATTCCATAGCAAAACCGACATGTGGGTCTGCATTCACATATGGAAGCGTTGTTGTAATGTAAAAACTTTTATTCATATTAATTTAACTTTGCAAGTATCTTTTTCTTTTCTAAGTCATCTAAGAATTCAAGTAAACATACAGCGCAAGGGATAGCTAGTATAACCCCCCAAAGACCCGCCAAATCAGCACCAATTAAAATAGAAAGAATAACTACAAGTGGAGAAATCCCAATAACCTTTTTTACAATCAATGGATAAATAAGATAATTTTCAAATTGATGAAGAATTATAAATAACCCACAAGTCATAAGAGTAAGCGTAATACCTCCATCTAAGAATGAAAATAAACATGCTGGTATGATAGCCAAGAAAATTCCAAAAGGAATAAGTTCACAAAAAGCAGTAAGGAGAGCAAGGACAAGCGAATATTTTACTCCTAAAATAGTTAAGCCAAGATATGTAAGCGTACCAATTATAAGACCAAGAAGCATCTGTCCTTGAATCCATAAACCTATCTTTCTTTCTGTTCTCTGCCAAAGTCCAATTATATATTCTTCTTGCCTATCAGGTGTAACTATACGAAGAAAGTTCTCAATACCCTTTTCTTTAACAGAAAGATAAAATGAAATTATAACAATAAGAGCTAGATTTAGTACACCACCAAAAGCGCTACCAAATACATTAAAGAATCCACCGGAGACACTAGCCATTAACTTTTCAGTATTACGAATTATTTCTACAAGAGAAGCATTGTGAGAAATACTTGTAACCACACCTTTTGCACCTGAAATAGTATCGCTTTGGAAACTACTCAATATACTTGAATCAGGAATATAATGACCAAGACTTGAAACTAATGTAGACATTTCACTTATAAAAACTGGAATAAAAACAGAAAATAATCCAATTACTAAAGCAACAGAAAAAATATAAACAATAAAAACTGCAAGAGTTCTATTTTTGATAAAACGTTTCATTTTCTTTACTGCACTTTCTACAAAAGATGCCACCACAATAGCAGTAAGAACGACAAGTACCAAACTACGTAATTTTATAATAGCAAACACAAGAATCCCTAATAATAGGGCCTTGATAAGCGTACCAGTAGAAATGGTAACGTTTATATTTTTATGATTTTCTGACATATGGAAATTATAGCACAAGTACTAAAATAGCAGTATTTTAGAAAATTTAGTTTTATCCTTAAATGGCCCTATCAAACAAAGGTTTAAATTCTTATTTGTAAAAATTTTATTAGCCATTTTCTGTATATCTAAAGCTGTCACAGCCTCTATATCCTTTGCTTTTTGTTCTAAGGTTTTCATATCACCTTTTAGTATTTCTTGGCCACCATAAAAATTTGCAATATCATCTGTAGCTTCTAACGATAGCTTCATATTGCCAACTATAAAAGATTTTACTTTTTGCAATTCCTCTTTACTTACGAGTTCATTTTTTAATTTCTTACATTCAAGAAGAATTTCTTTAACCACTTCTTCCACACGAGTGTTTGCCACTCCCGCAGAAATCTGAAACACTCCACGATCAAGAGATGCATCATTATAAGCACGTACATAATAAGCTACACCCATTTCCTCACGCAATTTTGAAAACAATCGTGAACTCATTCCCCCGCCCAATACACAACCAAGCACAGAAAGCACTGGATTTCTTTTATCAAATAAATCAAAAGTTCGAACGCCCAACACAAGATGTGTTTGATCTGTCTCCTTAAAAGAAACTAAAATTTCAGGATTAGCTTGAACATATTTGGTATTTTTCTTTTTTCCTTTTTTACCGTCATGAATAGCACTGAAATGCTTGTTCACTTCTTGTAATACTTCTTTCTCAGTAATATTCCCAGCAACGATAATAGTCGTCGCTCCGGCGACATAATGCATTTTTTTATATTTTACAAAATCTTCACGAGTCATTGCACGAACGTTTTCTTTTGTTCCAGCAATATTCCACCCTGCGGGCTGGTCACCATATAGCAATCCTTGAAATAAATCTTGCACATGACGCTGAGGCATATCTTCATACATATTTATTTCCTCTACTATAACCCCTTTTTCTTTTTCAATTTCAGCTTCAGGAAAAGTAGAGTTTACATAAATATCAGAAATAACATCAAAGATTTGTTTGAATTTTTTACTATCAGCTTTCGCATAATACCCAGTCATTTCATTGCCAGTAAATGCATTGTACTGTGCTCCCAAGGCATCGAGCTCATGTGAAATAGCTTGCGCAGTAGGGCGCTTTACTGTCCCCTTAAAGCACATATGTTCCAAAAAGTGAGAAATCCCGTTTAACTTCTTTTCCTCATAATCACTCCCTGTGCCAACTAGCACAAGCACTGTAACAGTAGGATTATCTTTCATTGGAATAGTTACAACTCTCAATCCATTCTTTAGTATTTTCTTTTTTGGTTTTTGCATTTAATTTAATCTTTCTTTTATATAATCAACAAGTTCAGCAATATGAATTCTTTCTTGCGAGCCAGTATCACGATCACGAATCGTTACTGTATCAAATAAATCTGGGGTCTCGCCGAGGGTATCAAAGTCCACCACAATGCACCATGGAGTACCGATTTCATCTTGGCGACGATAGCGCTTGCCGATGTTTCCATTGTCATCCCACATAACGCGACCAAACTCACTCTTTAATGTACCAAACACAAGACGTGCCTTTTCTACTAATTCTGGTTTATTTTTCAAAAGTGGAGAAACCGCACAAATAACAGGAGCAACACTTGGCTTAAATTTTAAATACGAACGTACATCGCTACCTAGAGTATCTTCAGCATATGCTGACACAAGGAGTGCAAGAACAAGACGATCAACACCCATTGAAGGTTCAATCACATGTGGAGTGATTTTCTTTTCTTCGCCTATTTCTGCTTCCTCATCTATATACTCTAGCCAATGATTATTTAAATCAAAACTTCCGCGATATGCGATTCCAAATAATTCTTTTTTGCCAAATGGATATTCAAATTCAAAATCCACAGTACGCTTTGAATAATGAGCGCGATCTATCTCTGGAACTTCGAGCTCATGAACCTTTGTCATATCAAGCCCCATGTCTTCCACAAACTGACTTACTTCATCATGTAAATATGTAAAATACTTTTCCCATTCGTTTGGACGGACGAAATACTCTAACTCCATCTGCTCAAATTCACGGACACGGAAAATAAAATCACGCGGAGTAATCTCATTACGAAAAGCCTTCCCTATCTGAGCAATACCAAACGGAAGTTTGGGATGAAATGAATCGACAACGTTTTTAAAATTTACAAATATCCCTTGTGCTGTTTCCGGGCGAAGATACACCGTCTCAGAAGAATCCTCTACCGCACCGATTTGCGTTTGAAACATCATATTAAACTGGCGAGTTTCTCCAAGCAAACCTTCACATTCAGGACATTTTTTTATGTCATCTATTTGATCCGCACGAAAACGTTTTTTACATTTTGTGCATTCTACTAGTGGATCAGAAAACCCAGCAACGTGACCAGACGCTTCCCATACTTTTGAGCTCATTAGGATAGCTGCATCAACTTCGTACATGTCATTCTTTGAAGCGACAAACTTTTTGCGCCATGCATCTTTTATATTATTCTTTAGTGCCACACCAAGTGGGCCGTAATCCCAAGTACCAGCGAGCCCGCCATACACTTCAGAACCTTGATACACAAAGCCTCTTCGCTTTGCAAGTGAAGTAATTTTCTCCATTAAATTTTCATTTTGATTTTCCATATTTATTTTACTACTCTTTCAAATCCTGGCTTATAACTTGGGTCGTTTTCAAGGCGTGTATTTAATGGGCCACGTGAAAACGTAACAGGAATAGAAGCAAAAGAATCAGTACCTGTAACATACACATCTTTTACTAATTGAGGGACACTACCAACTTGAGAAACAGACGGTGTAAGTCCGATATTAAAAGAAATTTCTCTTTCAATTGAACCAAACCCTGTCCCAGCACGTATTGTACCAATATTCCATGTTATTTCATGACTTACATCATTGTATACAACATTTTCAGCACTATTGGAAGCCATACCTATAAATTTAACATAAGGTGGAAGAATTGCTTTTGCTTGCCCATTAGAAATAGCATTTGCTGGATTTGAAAGTGTCCAAACTACTTTATAAATTGTTTGCTGTTCAGCGACAGGTGGCATTGGGCCAGAAGCATATTCAGCGCTAGCAGCAAGCTGTAGATTAGAATAAACTTTTACTGTTTTTCTTTCAAAATTATTTACTCCTGCAATTCCATCACCAGAAGAAGCTTCACTACCTTTTATACTAATATCCATAACAACTTGAGGGTCTTTGATACTTGAAGATCCACCAAGCACAGGAAGTGGTACAAAAGAAAAACTCAAATGCCCCTTACCGCCAGGCTCCACAGAACCAAGCTCGCTATTTGTATTTTTATTCCAAACAATTTTATTATTTACTGAATCAAAGAATCCATCAGAAACCTGAACACTTTCTTTATCATAAGCACTACCAGAAAAATTAACGGCTATCTCAGTATTAGTAATGCGAGTAGGAAGATTGTTTGACCAAACCACATCTGCACGAAGCGCTCTGCCCCCTTCACTAGCATAATGATCTGAATCATCACCATTGATAGCTATATGTGCTTCCAAGAAAGGTTTCTTAATATCGACAACATGCAAAAGAGAATTATAAACAACATCTACAGCAGATTGATCATTGGCTTTTTTAGTACCAGCATATACATGAAAAGCTTGTTCGTCTCCATCTTGCCCTATCATAATACCTTTTACAACTATCGAAAGTGGAGTAGTTTGAGTAAGCCCAGTCAAGCTCCAAGTATTATTTGAAATTGTTGGATTAGGAATTGCACCAGTAAAAGTAAAACCTGAAGGATAATCAAGACGCAATACAGTTCCTTCTTGTGGTAATGTAGTATTTAAATAAGTATTTATTGTAAAAGTTACTTCTTGATTTGAACTTGTTTGTGTTGGACCATCCATAGTAAGAGAAATAGGTGCCTGACTAATAGTTACTGGGAACTGACTTTCTTTTGTAAAAATTGCATTTGATCCTTGAGGATGATATTCAAGACGAACAACAATAGTACGTACAGAATTCTGATCGCCATATAAAACAACCTTTTCATTACGAATTACTCGCTCACCCTTTGCAATTGTACCGATAGATTCACGAGGTAAACGAACTGTATCGTTAGCATCTGTACTTGCTCCACGAGGATATTCAACAATAAGATTTGCTAATTCTAAGTTAGCATTATTACGATTTATTATTTCAATTTGTAATGGAAGTTCCTCTCCTCCTTGTGTAAAAGCATTACCTAAAACTGTTATATCAATATTATCATTTGAAACGGTTCCAGCCCCACGGAAAAACATAAACAAGGAAAAAGCTACAGCGACGACAAAAAACAAAACTGCAATCATAAAAAACTTCTTTCCAAAACTACTTGGCTTTTTCATATTTACGTCTTCTTCAGTGCCTTTCCATGAATTTGGCACATTACGAGTAATTTGATGTAATACACCTTCCTTTCTACGAGTAGCATTACCCTCTTCACGGTTATACAAACTGCGTTTTATATCTTCTATTCTATTCATATTTTCAGGTAAATCTGACATAGAAATAGTATATCACAATTGGCTTTCTCTGAGAGCTTTATTAATGTGGGAAATTATAGATTTACGATCTTTAAGAATTGTAGCAATCTTCTCTTCATTAAAATCTTTGCCTAAATACTCATCAAGAATTTCTGATTCACCGACATACCCGAGCTCATACACAACAGAAAGAACTGTATGCAACTCAAGAGCATCGAGCGTTCCATCATCAAAATTACTATCATCAATTATTAAAAAAGCTTGAAGTATGATATCAAAAACTTTTTCATTAGCTTCTTCTCCTATACACAAACGAGAGATTAAAGAAGTTAGTCTTGCAATAAACAAAGAAGTATTTTTGCCACTGCGAGCGTATGGGAAAGAAGTTTCGTTGGTTGCTGAAGTAACTCGCCAAACTTCTTTTCCGCGAACTAAATCAATTTTAGCATATGAAAAATCTTGCAATGAATAGCGCAACTTTGAACGCTGCAATCGTATTCCCTGCACTTGTGCACGAACTAATCCAAGCTCTCTTGTATAAATAGAGAGTGATTTATTTGCCTCACCTACATTTCGAGAACTAAGCACAATTCCTTTTGTATGATAAATATGATGCATGAAAATTATAAATCTTCTTCTTTAGAAATCTCGAGATTCTTAAAAAGAATTCCATTTTGTGGTAATACATTTTCAGGAAGTCGGTAGATAGGACCTGGCTTATCTTTTTCTATCATTCCATCATGCACAGGAAAACAAATCCGGGGTTTTAATTCAAATGCATATTCAATTGCTTCTTTTAAATACATCCATGGACCTGCGATAGGCAGTGCGAGAACATCTACCTTTTTATTTGGGTTAATGAACGCATCACCAGGATAAAACAAATCGTGCCCAATAAAATATCCAGTGTTCTGGACTAATCCAAATTCTTTATAAATTTCATGATGCATGTTTCCATGAGCTTCTAAATAAACTCCCATATATTCCCCACTATTTCCTTCTTCTAAAACATCAAAAGAAATTCCTTCTACAGAAAGCAATTTCCCTACAGAGCTGTTCGTGACAATTTTCACTTCAGGATTATTTTTTAAAATAGTTTTTAAAGATTCAATATGTAAATGATCTGAATGTTCATGTGTAATCACAATCAAATCAACATTTTTTTCATCGTTCTGCAATGTAGAATAAGATCCAGGATCAGTCATTACTCGCTTGCCGTTCACCTCAGCCACCAAACAACAATGCCCTAGTTTCTTGATTTTCATAACTTAATTATACCATAACCGTATAAGCGTAAAAATTGACAATATTGGCTTATCTGCTAGACTAATAAAGCAATGGTTATAAACGCAAAAAAGATAAATAGTTCTCCGGTACCCCCAGCTCACAACTTGATGGCTGGTTTTTGCGCTTAAATAAACTCTCAATTTGATTTCAACTTAAACACCAGCCCTCAAATGGCTGGCCTTTTTATTTTTACAATAAAGGAAAACAAATTTGCACATTCACAATTAAATAAAATAACAAAATGGACAAAATCACATTCGCCATTCTTGGCGGCGGCAACTTAGGTTCCCCTTTGGCAGATGGTATCTACCAAACAAAATTAGCAGCTGGTAAAATAATTCTTACCAGAAGAAATGACAAGTCTTTCTCTGTTGAACAGAGGGAGAAATTTAAATGCACTACAGACAATGCTTCTGCAGTAAAAAACGCAGACATCATTGTAATCGCAGTGCAACCGAAACAACTTGAAGATTTAATTAACTCAATATCTAAGCATTTATGCAAAGATAAAAAGCAACTAATTATTTCTGTAGTAACCGGAGCAACAATTGAAAAAATTCAAAATCTTTTTGGAAAAAGTAACAAGAATTTAGCTATTGCACGTGCTATGCCAAACACAAGTTTAAAAACAGGCAATTCGATGACCTGTTTGGCATTCAATAAAGAAGCTGAATCTTTTAAAGAAAAAGTGCAGGAAATTTTCAATTCACTTGGAGAAACATTAATTATAAAAGAAGAAATGTTCCCCCAGGCCACTGTCCTTTGTGGATCAGGAATTGCAATTATGGCCCGATTTATCAGAGTCTACATGCAAGCTGGAATTCAAAGTGGATTCAATGAAGAAGCTTCACTTCAAATTGCTATCCAGCTCATGAAAGGTACTGCTATGTTGCTAAAAGAGGGAGTACACCCAGAAGTGGCTATAGATAAAGTCACTACTCCTGGAGGTTGTACCATTACTACGCTTGCCGAAATGGAGCATTGTGGTTTCAGTTCAGCATTATTAAAAGCAATAGAAGCGGGCATTACAAAAGCTCGTACACTATAAACTTTTAGCCAAAAATCAAAATACTTCCCTACTAGTAGGGAAGTATTTTTTATCCTAGTTTTGAACCGTTTGGTACTTCTTTATCCGGAACAGCCAACACGACGGATCCGTCATCACGATAAAATCCGGTAGTTAAAAATTCTGATTGAAACGGACCGATTTGTTTAATAGGGAAATTAATTACTCCGACAATCTGCTTACCAACTAACTCCTCTTTTTTATATAGATGAGTTATTTGCACGCTAGATTGTTTTGTCCCAAATTCACCAAAATCAACCCAGATTTTATATGCGGGCTTCTTTGCTTCAGGAAAATCTTCCACCCGAAGTACTTCCCCTACACAAATTTTTACTTTTTCAAAATCATTCCATGCAATTGTTTCCATAATAAAAATTATTTAATTAAATCTAAATATTCTTTTGCTTTTTTGAGGACTTCTTTTCGTTGAGGGTATTGTATCGTTGCTATCGCTTCATAAAAATTCACCCATTTATGATCAACTACTTCAGATTCCTGTAAAACTACATTCTTATCTTTTACAAAACCAATAAAATAATCATTGCATTTTAAAACAGAATTATTTTCAATAAGATATTCCTCATGAACCAAAGGTGCGTCTAAAAAATCTATCTCTGTAATTCCGGCTTCTTCATTAAGCTCACGTAGTGCAGTCTCTTTTGGCAATTCACCCTCCTCAGTGTGCCCTTTCGGGAAACTCCAAGAACCTTCTGTTTGGTTAAGAATTAAAAATAAATTTTCTTCTTCCCCTGTATATACAACTATTACTCCATAGCATTGTTCTTTGGGCATATTATTTTTGAATTGAAATAATAAATGATAATTCGTCAATTTTTATTTCTGTACCATCGTTCATATTAAAGTTTAATTCTTTTATTCCTGCGGTTTTCACGAAGTCAGACTTAAACGCATTGAGTATTTCTTCCCCATTTGAATCAGTAGATACAGTAAGTGTAATCATATCACTCGGCATGAGCCCGGTACTCTTTCGCAAATCCTGTACTGCACGCAAAAGCTCACGGTACTGCCCTTCTTTTTTAAGTTCGGGGGTTATTTGTATATCAAGTACCACAGGGCCTTCTTGTTCAGAAACAAATTCAATATTTTTTATGTTTAATTCGTCTTTCAGAATTTCTACATATTCATCTGTTAATTTGTCACTTAAAATAGAAATTTTATTGAGTGACTGACGTACTGGAATATTTGTTTTCTGTCTTGCTTGTAAACCAAGAGTAACAACTTTTCGAACATTCTCCATTTCTAAAATCAGATTAGATTCAGTTGCATCAGTAACACTAGGCCAATTTGCCAAGTGCACACTTTCTGAATCTGACGCATTTTTTAATTTCTGCCATACATCTTCTGCGATGAATGGTGTAAATGGTGCCATCACTGTCACTAGTGTTTTCAGTACATAGTATATCGTCTTCTTCGCCTCTACTTCCCCGTCCTTCAATCTGTCGCGTGAGCGACGCAAATACCAAGTAGAAAGGTCTTCGATAAATCCTTCCATTGGGCGTGAAGCATCCACCATATCATAACTCTCCATACTCTTTGTCACAGATAAAACAAGCTGGCTTAGCCGTGCTAAAATCCACTGGTCGAGTACATTTGTACTTTGTGGAATTTCATTACTCTCTAGATTTTTATCTCGATACAGTTCATAAAAAGCTACCACATTATCAAGCCTACCGACAATCTTGCTTGCAACTTCTTGTGCTCCTTTATCACTGAAATTTACATCTTCTCCACGCATTACAGCAGAACTCATAAGATAAAAACGAATTGCATCCACTCCCACTTTATCAAACATAATCCAGGGGTCAGTAAAATTATTTTTACTCTTACTCATTTTTGCTCCATCTTCTGCGAGGACTGTCCCTGTTGTTACCACATGCTTAAATGGAGTCTCTCCAAATAAGATCGATGAGAGTACGTGCGTATAGTAGAACCAGGTACGAGTTTGTGCAATGTATTCCGCCACAAATCCCGCAGGGAAATTCTCTTTCTGCCAGTTCGGACGTTCAAATGGATAATGATCCTGTGCAAAAGGCATTGAGCCGGATTCAAACCAGCAATCAATTACTTCTGGAATACGGCGATACTCTTCCCCATTCTCTTCTAAAATCACACTATCAATATATGGGCGATGAAAATCTAACTCATAGTTTGCATTATGAGGTAGTGGAATAAAATCCATTTCACGAACTTCAGCTGGCTGTATTCTATGGTTTTTAAATAAATCAAAAAGTATCTTTAGAGATTCTTCATTATTTGCTCCGGCAATTACGGCAGGGACAGTCTCAAAAAATATTCCATGAGTAACAATTAAAATATTTTCATTAATATATTTACTTTCAATATCATACATGAATTCTCCAAAACGCTTTTTTGTATCAAGCAAGGTAGAGCCACCAAGAGGACTTGTGTAATCTTTCAGATTTGAATCACGATAAGCCACATATTCATCCCAAGATTTTCCATTCCATTCTCCATAATCAAATTCATGAATTCTTATATCAGTAATAATATCATCAACAGATAATCCTAAATGCTGTGCTACTATTTTAGCCGTTTCTTGTGTACGTATAAGTGGTGAAGCAAAAATCTTTGTAATATTTTTATGCTTCAAAAATTCAGAACTTTTTATAACTTCATTACGGCCTTCTTCTGTAAGATGATATGAATCATGATCAAGACCACTTACTACCCCCTGCTCCATGTGCTGCCCGTATCCATGACGCATTGCAAAGTAACGATTACCGGATTTCTTTGTTTTTGACTTTAAATCAGCAAGTGAATTCACCACGAGCAATTTACCGTTTTCATTTTTCCAAAATGGTAGCGGTGTCGCCCAAAAACGATTACGAGAGATAGTCCAATCCGGTGCACCTTCCATTGTGTGCTTGAATCTTCCCTCTTTTAAGTGAGCAGGAATCCATTCCATCTCCTCTGCTGTTTTCATAAAATCCTTTTTTGCTTTCTGGATATTTACAAACCATGATGGTAATGCGTAATAGATAAGTGGTGTATCACAACGATAGCAATGTGGGTATGAGTGAATTATTTTTTCTTTAGCAAAAAGTACGCCAGCTTTCGCAAGGTACTTTATTACCAATACATCAGTCGCTTGATGATCCTCTTTCGGCTTTGCTTTTACATCAGGGAAATCAGTCACCTCTTTAGTGAAAAATCCATTCGGCTCTACATGGCGGATAAATGGGATGTTGTGCTCTTTTGCAAGGTTCATATCATCCTCACCAAAGGCAGGCGCTTCGTGAGCAATACCAGTTCCCTTGTCGGCAGTCACGAAATCAGCATGCCAGACTTTCCAGATATTTTCTTTATTCGGCATCTCCACATTTTTGTAGTAATCAAACACTGGCTCATATGAAAGACCAACAAGTTCACTTCCAAGAATTTCACCAGTAACTTCTGCATTCTTAAATTTCTCTTTCAAACTTTCAAATAATGCTTTTGCTACAATCACACTTTCGTGACCATTTTCTGTCTCTTGCTTTACCAATACATATTCCAAATTTTTATTTACCGCAATCGCCGTATTCCCAGGAAGTGTCCATGGAGTTGTCGTCCACGCGAGCAAATTCACATTGTGGAATTTCTCACCAGTGATTTTAAATTTCACATACACAGAAATATCAGTAATATCTTTGTAACTGTTATCCATTGCAATTTCAGAGTTTGCGATTGGTGTCTCACAGCGTGGACAGTACGCAAGCACACGCACACCTTCATAGAGCATTTCTTTCTGATGAAGTTCTCCGAGCGCCCACCAGACAGATTCAATGAAGCTATTATCCATCGTCTTGTATGAATTATCAAAATCCACCCAGCGCCCGATACGGTTCACCGTCTTTTTCCATTCATGCACATAAGTCAGAACTTTACTGCGTGCATATTCAGAAAATTTATCAATTCCATATTCCTCAATTGCTTTACGCCCAGAAATTCCTAAATCCTTTTCTACAATATTTTCAATTGGCAATCCATGGCAATCCCACCCCCA
>CAZMDL010000012.1:0-7441 GCA_964565285.1 uncultured Candidatus Saccharibacteria bacterium | reverse complement strand
CCTATAGTGCTTCCAACGGCTGTTCCTTCTCTTTTGTTGAATGGTACTCTTGGTATTGCTGTGGGTATGGCTACCAACATTCCTCCTCATAATCTTTCTGAAGTTATAGATGCAACTTTGCATTTAATCGAAAACAAAGATGCAAGTACTGAAGATTTAGTCCAATTTATTAAGGGGCAAGATTTTACAACTGGTGGAATAATTTATAATCAAGCTGATATTCTTCATGCTTATTCAACTGGGCGTGGTGGTGTGGTTTGTCGTGGTGAAGCGGAAATAGTTGAGCAAAAAAGTGGAACATTTCAGATTATAATTACTTCAATTCCTTACCGTGTAAATAAATCAGCACTGATTGAATCTATTGCAAATTTAATTCAAGAAAAGAAACTTGAAGGTATAAAAGGCTTGCGTGATGAATCAGCTAAAGATATCCGTATTGCAATTGATTTGAAAAACGGAGTTCATCCTCAAAAAGTTTTAAATTATATTTATAAGCATACTCAACTGGAGCAATCTTTTAATTTTAATATTGTTGCACTTGTAGATGGTGTACCACAAACACTTTCTCTAAAGAGTTTGCTTTCAGAATTTATTGGGCATCGTGTTGTAGTAGTGCGACGTCGTACAGAATTTGATTTACAAAAAGCAAAAGACCGTGAGCATATATTGCTTGGACTTAAAAAAGCCCTAGATCATATCGACCGTGTTATTTCTGTTATTCGTGCCTCAAAAGACACTGCAACTGCAAAATTAAATTTAATGAAAGAATTTAAGTTTTCTGATTTACAAGCTACAGCTATCTTGGAAATGAAGTTGCAAAAACTTGCTGGTTTGGAAAGAAAGAATGTTGAGCTTGAATTAAAAGAAAAACAAGATTTAATCAAAGAACTTGAAGCACTGCTTGCCAGTCCAAAGAAGATGCTAAAAGTTATTGGAGACGAATTGCTTGCTATAAAAGAAGAATACGGTGATGAGCGTCGTACTCGCGTAGTGAAGGGTGGAATGAAAGCTATAAATGAAGAAGATTTAATCCCAGAGAAAGAATCTGTGCTTGTGTATACAGCTGGAGGTTATGTTAAACGTACTGATCCTGGTGAATACCGTGCTCAAAAGCGTGGTGGTGTAGGAGTTATAGATATTGAACCAAAAGAACAAGATTTCGTGACAATGCTTATTGGCGCAAATACTCATAGTGACCTTCTTTTCTTTACTAATCGTGGAAAAGCATATCAGATTAAAATGTATGATATTCCAGAAGGTAAGCGTGCCACAAAAGGTAAATCAATAATGAATTTTATTTCTCTTGAAGGAGATGAAAAAGTTACTTCAATATTGCCAATTTCGAAAGAAACTAAAAAAACTGTAGAAAGTTTGATGATGGTAACGACTCAAGGTGTAACAAAGAAAGTTTCTGCCGAATCTTTTAAGGATGTTCGTCGTAGTGGTTTGATTGCTATTAAACTTGATAAGGGTGATGAATTACAGGCCGTATTACCAATTACAAAAGGTGATGATGTAATGCTCGCAACTTCTCTTGGCCAGTCTATTCGTTTTAAAGAATCTGATGTTCGTGAAATGGGGCGTGGCGCAGGTGGTGTACGTGCTATGAAGCTCGGTAAGGGTGATAGTGTAATAGGGGTAGATAGAATTCCAAAAGGTGAGACAGCTCTTTCACTTCTAACTCTAGGTGCTCAAGGACTTGGAAAGAAAACAAATATAAAAGAATACAAATCTCAAAAGCGTGGTGGTTCAGGTATTAAAACAGCTAAGGTTACACCAAAGACAGGAAAACTTATCGTGGCTAAAATCGTAGGTGATGAAAATGAAATAATTGCTGTGTCACAGAAAGGTCAGGTGATTCGCGTGGATCTTAAATCAATACCTACTTCAGGCCGACAAACTCAAGGTGTTACAATAATGAAATTACGTGCTGGGGATTCTATTGCATCAATTACTTGTTTATAAAAGTGTGTTAGAATATACACATGTTTTTAAATCCTAAAAAAGTTATTGCACAATTAAATTTATCTCATAGTGCACATGTGGCTGATATGGGTGCGGGTAATGGTGACTTTTCTTTTGCTTGTTCTGCATTACTTCATAATGGAAATGTGTATTCTATCGAAATTCAGAAAAATCTTGCTGATAGTTTAAGACATCAAATAAAATCTAAAAAAATAAAAAACATAGAAGTACTATACGGTAATATTGAGCATTATGGAGGAACTTCGTTAAAAGATAAAAGTATTGATTTGGTTATTTTGGCTAATACTTTTTTTCAGGTTCTAGACAAAGATTCATGTATAAAAGAAGTTACTCGAATTCTAAAAGATAATGGAAAATTATTGTTTATCGATTGGACATCTTCAATGAACCATATGGGTCCTCATCCTAAAAATATATTTACAAAAGAAAATGCTTTGGAATTTTTTAAAAGGAAAAACTTTAAATTTGTAGAAAATGTTGATGCAGGAGATTACCATTATGGTATAATATTTTCATATGAAAGGTAATTTTCAAACAATACTTATTGGTATATTTATGGCATTTTTTATTTTTGCTGTACTTATATTTTCTGGGTTATTACCTATTGGTAAATCAAACAGTAGTAAGAGTGCACCTACCGGTAAGGTAGTTATCTGGGGTACTTTTCCTGGTGCTGATATCGCAAAAGTTTTTGATAATTTAAATACTAAAAATCGTAATTTAATTATTTCTTATACTCAAAAAAATTCTGAAACATATCAGTCTGATTTGATAAAGAGTTTTGCTGCTGGTAATGGTCCTGACATTTTCATTATGTCTGATGATATGGTGTTACCAAATAAAGATTTTACTTTTGTATTACCTTTTGCAAATTATCCACAAAAAACTTTTAATGATGGTTTTTTTGATGGGGCAGAAGCTTTTATTTCAAATGAAGGAGTTTTAGGTTTACCTATTTTGGTAGATCCTATTGTTTTATATTACAACAAAGATTTACTTGCGAATGAAGGTATTGCAAAACCTCCAGAATATTGGGATGAGCTTTTTGATTTGAATGCAAAACTTACTAAAAAGAAAAATGACGGTACTATTTCCCAAAGTATGATTGCTCTTGGTACATATGACAACATAACTCATGCTAAAGATATTTTATCTCTTTTGCTTATTCAGGGTGGTAATCCTATCATATCTCGAAGTGGCGATAAGATTCTTGCTACATTGAGTTCAAATTTTAAATTACCTACTTCACCCGCTGAAGCAGTTCTTGCTTTTTTTAGTGAATTTTCAAATCAAAATGATCAAGCGTATTCTTGGAACCGTGGACTATTAGAATCTCGTGATATGTTTACTTCAGGCAAGCTTGCTTTTTATGTGGGGCGAGCAAGTGAATTGTTCTATATACAATCAGTAAATCCAAATCTTAGTTTTGATGTAGCTCCTATCTTACAAACTCGTGGTACAAATGTAAAACGTACTTATGCTAAGGTATACGCTCTTGCTATAAACAAAAAATCTACAAACTCTGGTGCGGCGTTTGGTGTAGCTGGATTACTTTCAAATGGTGATGATGCAAAGGATTTCGCTCAAGCGTTATCATTGCCTCCTGCTTCACGTTCTTTACTTGCAAATGCTCCTACTGATCCTTATTTATTTACATTTTTTAATTCGGCTATAATTTCTCGAACTTGGCTTGATCCTAGTTTTGAAGAAACAAATGATATTTTTAAAGAAATGATTCAAAATGTTCTTTCTAATAAACTTTCAGCAAGTGATTCTGTGTCAAAGGCACAAAGTAGATTAAGCGCATTATTAAATAAATAAAATTATGAAAAAATATACAAAATACTTTTATCTCGTTATTGGATTTTTTACTCCTATGTTTTCTTTTGCATCTGGTCTTGTAGAATGTAAAGAAAATTGTGGCTTCAATGAACTCATGGCTTTGGTAAATAAAGTTATTTCTTTTTTATTGTTTGATTTAGCTACACCTCTTGCGGCTATTGTTATTTGTTATGCTGGTTGGTTATATATTTCTTCAGGTGGAGATACTGAAAACGTAGGTAAGGCTAAGACTATTCTTAAAAATGTTGTTTTAGGATATGTAGTTGCTTTGTGTGCATGGCTAATTGTAAAAACAATATTGTCTTCACTTGGATTTACTGATGGTACATTCTTGGCGAACTAATACTAATAAGGTAAAATATACATATGAAATTTATAAAAAATAAAAAATACACATTACTTAATCTTGGAGCAAAGGTTATGCTTTCTTTTGTGTTAGTTTTTGCTGTGGCTATGCCTTTATATATTACTCACGCTGCTGGTGGTTCACCTACAGGCGGTGGTGGTTCTCCTGCCGGTCAGGGTGGTTCACCTACAGGCGGTGGTGGTGCTACAAATACTGATGAATCACTACAACTTAATGTAAAGATCAATAACCCGCTTTCAAGTGGTATAAATGATATTCCTTCTTTTATTGAAGCACTTTTAAATATTGTACTTACTATTGGAGTACCAATTGTAGCGCTTGAGATTATCTATAGTGGTTTCTTATTTGTTAAAGCCCAAGGTAATGAAGAGCAATTAAAGAGTGCTAAAAAAGCACTTCAGTATACTCTCATAGGTGCTACATTACTTCTAGGTTCATGGATTATTGCAAATGCGATTAAGGGTACTGTCGATGAGATTAAAAGAACTTCATAATTAATTATATGTATAAATTTTCATTAACAATTTTTTCTTTATTTTTTGTGGTCAATGAAGCTTTTGCTGCTACTGGCACAGGAGCTGGTGGGGGGTGTTCACTTTCTGTTACTCAGCTAAAAGATTTAATAGATTATATTTCTTGCTTATTGGTTGTTAGTGTTGTCCCTCTATTGTTTACAATAGCTACTGTGGCTTTTATTTGGGGTATAATACAAATGGTTTTAAATCCTTCAGATGAAGAAGCTCGTAAAAAAGGTAAATCATTTATGATATGGGGTATTATTGGGCTTTTTGTGATGCTTTCTGTTTGGGGCTTGGTGGATGTATTTTCTCAAACATTTGGTGTAAAAACTCTTACTCCTCAGCTTTCTCAGTAATTTTAAATACGTTCCATTATTCCACATTTTTCTTTTTTAGATATTGCATATTTGTATTGTAGATATGATATAATATGAGTATTAAAATAAGGTCGCATTATTATTTAGGTATTAAAATTATGAAGAAAATTATTTCGTTTGGTGCTATTTTAGGTTCAATGCCGTTTGTAGCATTAGCTGCTGATGCGTTTACATTAGTTCAAACAACACAATTGTTATTAAACTACGTAATTCCTCTATTGATTACAATTGCGGTTGTATACTTCATTTGGGGTGTTATTCAATACACACTTTCATCTGATGAAGAAAAAAAGAAAACTGCACGTGGTAATATAATTACAGGTTTGATTGGTCTTTTCGTAATCATTGCATTTTGGGGTATTATTGGACTTATTACAAATACTTTTAATGTAGGTAGTAAGCCACTTCTAAAATCTGATATTCCTTGTGTTCCTGGTCCTGGTATTATTTGTTAATATATGGAATTTGATTTTTTCCCAACTGCATATGCAAGCATAAATACACTTATGAATAGTGTAAATAGAGTAGTAATCAATCCTTTGATTATTCTTATATTTGCTCTTGCACTGGTTTACTTCCTTTATGGTGTCGTTCAGTTCTTGCTCAATTCTGAGAATGAAGAAGCTCGTAATAGTGGTAAATCTCACATGCTTTGGGGTGTTATCGGAATGTTTATTATGGTGGCAGTTTTTGGAATAATGCGCCTTATACTAAACACTCTTGGTGAGAATCATATAAAGATTCAAGACAACGGTAATATTCAAATAGAAAAATTAAAGTAACAGATACGAAAAAAGACGCTTCCGAAAGGTTGCGTCTTTTTTTTATTTTTAGTGCCTGCCTAGCAATAGATCAATCTTCATTTTTGTGCTGTTTCCATTTTGTGTACGGAAACGAAGTTTTCGATTGGCTGTGGTCCAGCCTATATTTACGTCTTCATTTGCGTTTGCTTTGAAAATTGTTCCATCCAAATTCATAATTTCATAATCTTCACTACAAGTAAAACTGGTAGTATATCCGGGGGTTATATCTATCTCTTCTGACCACTCTCCATTTATTTGAAAAGCGGGGATTGATATATTCGGATTTAAAGATGTATTTGTATTATTACTCGAACTGGTTGTGTTGTCACTTGAAGCAGTATTGCTATTGCTTTTATGACTTCCAATTTTTGAAATAATTACAATTATGAATATTAGAGCAGCGAGCCCTACTACAACTTTTAATGGCCAGTTGTTATCCTTTTTTTTGTCACTTCCATGATCATCATGTCCATGACTGTCTCCATGTGAACTCATTTTTTACTTTTTTAATTTTGTCCTGTGATAATTGTGTTGTTTCCTAATCCTGTGTAATTGTTACGTTTGGATTCTGGAGTGTTTTCTTGATCATACTTTTGTGATGCAAGAAGTAGGATTTTGTCTTCTTCAGCTTCTGTTAATGTTTTCTTATTTCTTCGGGACATGTATTGTTCTCTAAATGCATCTAAATAAGTATTAAACTTGTTAGCAGAAGCTTTGAGTAATTCACCACGTTTTTTCTCAGCTTTTGTGTGAATTTCAAGTAGATAACCTTCTCCAGACATTTCTGGTGTTGGTATTTCTATTGCTTTAAGCTTTAATCCCATACAGTGTCCGTTATCTTTAGTGATAAGCTTTTGGAGCGATTTTGCAAAATTATTTGCATTTTCTTCGTAGCTTAAACCATCTGGTGTTCCTGCGGATTTTACAACTTGTTTAAGTTGAGCCGGGATTTGTTCTTTTAGTTTTTTCTCTATTACTGAAGATATTTCTGTTTTAGACAAATGTCCTCCAGTTATATCGTATAAAGGGTGAAAAAACTTTGGATCAATTTCTAGTGTTAGTTGTACAATTCCTTTTGCATTATCGCCATTTGGTAAGGTCAGGTCTGCATAAGGTATATCTATTGTAAATACTCCTACTTGAACTATTACAATTTCCTCTGCGAATGGTATTACAAAAATCCAACCACCTTGTGGTGTGTATCTGTTTGTAAATTTACCAAAATACAAGTAGCAACCTCTTTCGTTTGGTTGAAGGAGTTTAGCTCCTTTTGAAAATACGGCAAGGCTAATAATGATTATTAATGAGAGTAGGATATTGATTATTGTATTATCAACATATATCATTATAATCCCAAATATTAAGATACCTGCTATCAGAGAGTAAAAGATTTGCCAGAATCCTCCATCGGTTTCGACAGATTGATCATGGTGTAAATGAGTCTCTTCTGTGTGCTCTTTATGAGTTTCAGAAGATTTTTTCGTGTGAGAAGGGGATGGATTTGAACCACTGCCTTCTTCTTGGGCGAGTAAATCGCCTAATTGATCG
>CAZMDL010000011.1:0-1986 GCA_964565285.1 uncultured Candidatus Saccharibacteria bacterium | reverse complement strand
CTTGATCCAGCAGAATCAGCATGGTAATAAATAATGGCGCCAAGAAATAACTCTTTTTCGTCGGAAATAACGGTTTTATTTATATCATCCCATAACTCTTTCCAATTACTTTCGTCCCAAGAGTACGCCCTCTGATACCTCGGAATTGAAAAATTTGCTTTATCGAATACAGCAGAAAGACTTTTCGGTGAAGCACTGTTGATTATGGGCATAGAATTAAATTATTTCGGCACTGGTAAACCTAATTTCTGCAATGGCAGATACTTAAAATAATACTGGCAACCAACTGAAATAATATAATCCAGCACATCTTTATACTTTGGATCTCTAAACCAATCACTGAGTATATAAATATATTCAACTTCTATGTTCAACGGTGCCATCAATCTTGCATATTGCTTTCTTTTAAAATCACATGTCTGCAGTTTTTCATCAACTGACCCCTGGACTCGTTGAAATTTAACTTCGATCACAAACAGAGTATTGTTTACAATCACATAGATAGCCTCATCTGGAAGTAATCGTTTTGAGAGTATCTTTTCCCAATTAACACCTTTTGTCGCAAGATATTTATACAAGGAATGTTTCTTTAAACTTCGCGCCACTTCTTTATCCTTATAATAAATAACACTATCACGGACTGAGTAACCTTTTTTTGTTTTTAACAGCGACAGAATATCTGTCTCCCTTTCAAAATTCAGTCCTGTTATCGTATTACCTCCACCAACACCACCTAATACTGGCATATCCTAATAATTAGTTACTAAAACTTCTGTAATCTTCCCTCTATTTGTACTCTTCGAATTTATTGCTCTCCCAGCCTCCACTTTTGAAATTCGAACCCCTTTGTGTCCTGAATAAATCTTATTGATAAAAGGAGTGTCAGAATTAGAAAGCATTACAAAACAACCACGCTTATGTAATTCTAAGAACGTGTCACGTAGTTCTATTTGTTCTTTATCAAGAAAACTATCTTTTGTATACGATGTAAACGAGGAGGTCTTACTTACTGGATAATAAGGCGGATCAAAATAAATAAAATCGCCTTTTTTGGCTTTTTTCAAAACCATTTTATAATCCTGATGCTTTATTTCTACATTCTGTAGTGCTTTTGAGGCTTTCCTGAGGTTCTCAGCGTCGCAAATCAACGGATTGGTATATCTACCAAACGGAACATTGAATTCTCCTCTACTATTCACTCGGTACATTCCATTGAACCCAGCTCTATTGAGGAAAATAAATCGTGAAGCAACTTGTAAATCTGATAGTTTTTTTGGGTTCTGCGAACGAACTTTCAAGAAAAAATCTTTATCATACTTATATTTTTTCAAAGACCTAATCAATCCTTCAATATTGTCTTTTATCACGTTATACGTCGTTACTAATTCAAAATTCATGTCCGAAAGAAATGCTTTTTCTGGAAGCAAATCAAAAAAGACAGCGCCACCACCGACAAATGGTTCAAAATATCTACTTTTTTTTGGATCGAATTTCTCTGGAGGATAGAGATCAAGCAATCTGAACTGTCTTAGCAATTGACGTTTTCCACCCACCCATTTCACAAACGGCTTTGGTCGTGCATCGATTATTCTTGCAATTTCTTGTAAAAAATCAGTTGCATTCGATACCATTCCCAAAACACGCTTAGCATAAATAGCATTAATATCAAAGACTCTTTGGATTTCTTTCACCTTGTGATTAAGCGTCATATGTAAGCATGGGTTTACTATGATTTCATAGTATCATATAAACACTTTTTTGTTCAAATAAACACGAAACCATCTATTTCAGCGGATTTTAAGGGGGTTACAGCCTGGCCTGGCCAGGCACCTATATTTATTACGTTTTCGCCGGATACTTCTTCGCCGACTTCTCTAACTTCTTCATGACCGCCTCCTCGAGATCAATCCCGAGCACGTGCGCCAGAGCGATCATTATTCCAATTCAGTAAACCTCACTTCAATATCTTCTCCTTCGCGTCCCCCG
>CAZMDL010000010.1:0-9260 GCA_964565285.1 uncultured Candidatus Saccharibacteria bacterium | reverse complement strand
ACCTCCGACCATCTCCTTAAAAGGGAGCTGCTCTACCATCTGAGCTACAAGAGGTCGATGTAAGAAAAATACCATATTCAGAAGATAAAATCAATTTATCCACACCACGATTCCAGATATAGTGTATAATATGAGCAAGGTATTTTAAGGGATGTATTTTCCAATGTTGCCCAGATAATGGGGATAATATAAATATCGGGAAGAATACATAAGAACAAATTTGATCTTTATGTGTTGTTATTTTGATAGAGAAACAGCACTGTTCTTTCATTAAGGCAAAAGGCCTGGCATATGCATCTGATAAAATCAGAGATATATGCCAGGCCTTTTCTTTTTGTATTTTTAACTCAAACTACGCAAGATAAAATGCTCAAGCCCTATCGTAAAATCCATACCCCCACTATGCGACATATGATATATATCTACAAGCTCCGATGACATTCTCTTTAATTCATCTTTTTTAAACACAGTTGTTCCTTCTGTATACATAGTTTTTATTTTCCAGAACAACATACCAGAAATTGCTTCAGGGGCCTCCCCTTTTTCAATTGCATTTAAATATAAAACCCATGTATCCATTTTCTTTTTCATACCAAAACTATTAGCAAGTAAAAATGGATTACCTTTTTCTTTCACCTCTTGTTTCTTAAAAGAAACATCTTCTTCTAAATATTTTTTATATTTTTTTATTTCTGAAGCAGTCATAGAATCCTCAACAAAAACAAAAATACTTTTTGATTTTTGCAATAAAGACAATAGCTCTATATCAAAAACAACTTCAGATTCTAAAAGAGAATTCGACAAAACAACATCAGTCATTTTTCCAAATAAACTTACTTGTGATGCATAAGAAAATAGCATTTCTCTGTTTATATTTCTGGGAGAAAGAAAAACACTAGCATCATTAATACCAAGTTTTTTTAAATAATTATTTATCTTTTCTGTATCATTACCACAAACTAGATATATCATAGCCAGCCTTTTACTTTATCTTTATATTCACAATAAGAAAGACCATATTCCTCTTCAAGTAAACGCTCTTCTTTTTTCAAGAAAAAAAGCTTTGTAATAAAAAATACAATAACAATACAAACAATAGTAAAGACAGAACCAGACACTAAAGCAAAACCAAGTGTAGCAAACAACAAACCTATATGTGTAGGATTACGACTAAATTTATACGGCCCAGTATCAAAACGACGAGGCTCTCCAGTATTTTCCATTTTTTTCTTTGTATTGCTTGATGTGGATTGTGCCCAATATATAAGTAGCGTCCCAAGTAGCATAAATACAAAACCACAATAATCATAAACTAAAGAACCAAATCGTACGGGATAAATAAAATCAAAAATCATTCCAAATAATACAGCAAATAAATACATCAAATACGAATGAGAAAGGACATAATGCACCATTTTTATATGGGGCTTTGGTGTTATACATATTGTGTCTTCATTACTTTCCATATATATAATCCTAGCACATTATTTAAGATCCCCCCAAGTAGGCCCTACCCCATAAGAAACATCAAGTGGTACCGATTCGATATTCTCCAAAAATTCATCGGGAATAGCACTCTTCATTGCATTCATAATAATAGGAACTACTTCTTCTAAGTTATCCTTCTTAATTTCAAAAACAAGCTCATCGTGTACCTGCAATACCATATGAGCTTTATCCAATAATCCTTTTTTGTTTAAATCATCATGAACTTTTTTCATTCCAATTTTAATAATATCAGCAGTAGCTGTACCCTGAATAGGAGCATTAATAGCCATGCGCTCAGCCATAGCTTTAATAAAAGGAATCTTAGAATTTATACCAGGGAAATATCTCTTACGCCCAAACAATGTTTCTGTATAACCATGAGCAAGTGCGAACTTCTTTACACTTTCTAAATACCCTGCAATAGTTGGGAATTGTGCAAAATAATTATCATAAAAAATTTGTGCATCTTTTCTCTCACCTCCAAGATTAGCCCGAAGTGCATTAACACCCATACCATACAAAATACCAAAGTTAATAACCTTAGCACGGCGACGCATTTCACTAGTAACATCTTTTTCTTCTACTCCAAATACACGAACTGCTACAGCGCTATGAATATCTTTCCCTTCTTTAAAAACTTTAATAAAATATTCATCCTGAGAAAGTAATGCCGCTATTCGCAACTCAATCTGAGAATAATCAAAAGAAGCGAGTACTGAATCTTTAGGTGCAACAAAAGCATAACGAATTCTTTTACCTAAATCAGTCTTTACTGGTATATTTTGTAGATTTGGATTAGCAGATGAAAACCTTCCTGTTGTAGTACCTGTCTGTATAAATTCTGCATGTAAGCGACCATCTTCCCCTACCATACTTGGAATAGTATCGATATAAGTAGAAAGTAATTTCTGAAGTTCACGATACTTAAAAATTAAATCAACAATAGGATGCACAGTACGTAGTTTTTCAAGCTCACTTTCTTTTGTAGATCGTGCGCCACCAGCAGTTTTTTTCATTTTGGTTTTAGATTCGGCTGGTGAGAGTGCTAATTTATCAAAAAGAATTTCACCTATTTGCTTTGGAGAATTGATATTAAATTCTTCTCCTGCAAAAACCCATATTTCCTTCTCAAGCTTAGAGAGCTCTGTATGATACTCATTACTAACTTTTTTCAAAAAATCCACATCCACACAAATACCATGAACCTGCATTTCGCGAATTATAGGCTCAATCGGTAATTCGATATTATTGAAAACATATTCTAATTTATTCTTTTTAATATCAGAAATAAGAATATCATATGCTTCATTAAAATTTTTAGAATTCTTATAATTTAAAACATCTTCATCACTAGGATTGGTCTTCTCAGAATTAATTAGCCATAAAGCAATCTTAGCTTTTTTCATCAATTCTTCATCAAAATTTTCTTTTACTACTTCTACCTTAGGTAATTCACCACCATGCAAAATCTTAAGGAAGCGATCTCCTAAACTTTTAAATTCCATTGTGCGCAAAAAATCTTCTACTTTTTTTATATCAATATTTTCTTTCCAAGTTTTTTCTGGAAGATTAAATTCGATAGGCGCATCACGGCGAATAGTAGCAAGTGTCTTAGAAAAATTTGCTTCATCCTCTCCTTCTTCTAAAAGAGTAATAATTCGGTCAGAAAGTCCAATCTTTTTTACTGTCCCAGAATCTTTTTTTAAAGCTTTATACAATTTTTCAATAGTTCCAAATTCATGAATGATAGTACTTGCTGTTTTTTCACCAATTCCTTTAATTCCAATTATATTATCAGAAGGATCACCACGAAGGCCCTTATAATCAGGAAGAAAAAATGGCTTAAAACCAAATCTTTCTATTACAGCTTTTTCATCATATATAATAGTATCGCTAATTCCCTTTTTAAGGGTATACACTTGTACACGTTTTTTATCTACAAGCTGAAGCGTATCCATATCACCAGATGCAATAACAATATCAACATCTTCCAATTTTTCATTTTTTAAAACTTGGTCAACGATAGTACCGAGCATATCGTCGGCCTCGAACCCTTCACAGTCATAAGTTGGAATAGAAAATGCTTTAAATAAATCCCTAGAGCTTATAAGCTGAGCCACGAGAGCTTCGTCTGTTTTTGCACGCCCACCCTTATATGCTTCATAAGCTTCATGACGAAATGTTTTCTTTGGAAGATCATAACAAGCCACAATATAATCAGGCTTTAAGTCGGTCATAATCTTCATAAGCATTGTAGAAAGACCATATATAGCCCCAGTAGGTTCACCCTTACTATTCATAAAATCTGGAAGAGCATGATATGCCCTATGAATAATAGCGTGAGAATCAAGTAATATTAAGCGTTTTTTATTTTCTTCAATCTTGGGCATAGGTACAGTATACAATAAAAATGACCCACCCTATATACATAGAGCAGGTCAATTCTCGATTTATAATAATAATTAAGTAATTTAACAACTTTCAATTATGGTCTCTGTATGTTTTGCTTTAAGATTTTGTTCCTGAAGTGGTTTACCTTGTAAAAAATTACAAAGTGCATATGATTTGGCATCTAAAACAAGGAAGTAAAGACTCTCGCGTCCAACAAGCTGAAACTCTAAATACAAAAGTTCTGTATTTTCAAACGAAGGGTCAACCTTAAGGATAACCGCGTCACAGAAATCTTCAATTGGTTTACCTTTGTCAAAAGCAATTAAGCTTGTTAGAGCATTGGCTTGGTCATCAGAGAGTAACCATCCATTTTCGCGAGCAGTTTTTAACTGAATCTTCAATGAAGAAAAAAAGTTTTTGAACTTAGGAAGTGTAGTCATATCAATAACTTGCATTTCCTTAGTTGGAACAATGGTTCCTTTTCTAAAAAGTGGAGTGATGAACTCGCGAGAAGATTTTGCTTCTCCAGATGGTTTTTGCATTACGTGTACCATGTCGTTTATTATTATTTAGGTTAATTTAAAGAATTTTTTTAATCCTAACATAAGTAAAGATACTGTCAAATTAAAACACCGCATTTTATTGCGGTGTTTTAATTACATAATTAATGATGATTGTTATTATGTGGAGGTTCTTCTCTCTTATATAAGAATGTACGAACAATCAAAATAATGAGAAGAATTAATATAAACCATAGTAACCAACCCAAGAATGTTCCAGGAAAACCAATTCCTGCAAAAAATGCAGCGGCAGATAGATTAGTATTAGTGTTTACATTAGTAAATACTCCCTTACTCTTATTGAGCACATAAGCAATTGCATTTTCTTGCGCACCCTTAGAGTTTGTATATACAATCATTGCTGTTGATACAAAGTCTGAACGATCATTAGGTAATGAAATTACTTTTGCTTGTACATATACCACCCCACCAGCATTTGGTGTCAAATCTTCAAGCTGTACATTTAAAGTATGATTTAAATCACTATATGTACCACGAGATGCATTTATAAATCCTAAATATTGAGGAATAATAACTTGAAGTAATGGCTTATTTAATCTTGTATTACCAATATTTTTATAAGTAACAGTATAGTCCACAATATCCCCTACTCCAATATTTTCATAACGATTTTCAATCTTAAGCATTACTGGAGATTCGAGTCCAACACGTGTTGTACCAGTTACTATAACAGGTCGTGCATTTGTACCAAGAGTGTTAAAGATTTCAATAGTTCCACGAGACGAAACACCATTTGAATTTTCAGCATTTGCACGGAAGTAGTAAATAGTATCAGGAGCAAGATTTGTAAGCATCTCAGAAAAAGGAAGTGATGTTCCAAATCCAATATTTTTCACTGCTGTACGTAGTCCCATGCTTACAGTTGGTCCATATTCAAAATACACATTTGTTGAACCATTTGTAGTATTTTGAAGAAGTCCATTTATCTGAGCACTTGTTTGACCTACACCAGTAGCAAGAGTAGTTAAGACAGACGTATTACCATTATTGTATCCAGGTATAAAAGAAGAATTAGTACTAAAAGAAAGAATACTTCCATAATTTGTACCATATGAATTCTGGGCTACAGCTTGAAAATAGTAAGTAGTATTTGGTGAAAGATTATAAACACTATCAGAAATAGATTGCCCTCCAGTACCATGATTAACCAAGTTTGTGGTCATAAGCAAGTTACTAGAGTTAGTACCATAACGGAACCAGCGAGTTGTATAACTTTGATTACCATCTACATAACCATTAAACGTAGCACTTGTAGTACTAATATTTGTAGCCTGATATGTAGTTACGCTCGGAGAAGTTGAGTTATTTGGATAATAATTTTGATTTGAAGTTGTTGTAAAACTCACCACATTACCACGTGCAATTTGTCCTGTACTTAAATTCTGAGCTACAGCACAGTATGAATAAGTAGTATTCGGTGAAAGAGAATAAATTGATGTAGAAAGATTTGTACTTGTTACATTATTTACATTTCCATATTGTGATCCATAACAAGGATATTCAATCCATGCATTTATAAGTGGGCCATTACCATTTGCATAACCAATCAATGTCGCACTATTTGTACTTATATAGTTTGGATTATAAGTAGTAATAGTAGGAGTTACTGTAGTATTACCACCCCCACCATAATTTGGATTTACTGTAATTGTTTGATAACTCGAATCATTCCCATTTAAACCATAAGCAACTAGATTATAAGTTGTGGTAATAGATGGACTAACAGAAGTGTTACCAGACATAGCCACAGAACCAACATTTGTTATTGAAGCACTATTACAACCTGAAGTTGCCCAGTAAAGAGTCGATGAACTTCCTTGATTAATATAGTTTGGAGTTGCATGGAAAGAAGAGATCTTGCAAAGATTTTGTGGAGGATTTCCTACATTTCCATTTGTCGTAAAATAATATGTCTGACCACATTTTGACTGTGAAGATGTCGCAGCACATGCACGATATGCATAATATGTATTTGGAGATAAGTTAGTTAGTGTTGTTGAAAAAGTTTGATTTGAACCTAAATTGTAAGTAGCTTGAGATGGAGAACCTACACCATATTCAAACCATGTTGAAATACCAGCTCCCTGTGCATATGAGCCATACACAACTGCTGTAGTATTTGTAACAGAAGGAGTTGGATCTGTAGTTACACTAAAGTTTGATTGAGGTGGATTAGATTGTGTATTCCCTACGTTAAATACCACTACCACAGAACCTTGTGATTGCCCCCAGTAAGAAAAAGAACTATCAGGACCAACAGTACCAATACTTACACTACCGTTTAAGATAGAAGTACTAAGTGACTGAGGATTACTTGAAGTTTGATTTGGGAACCAACCCACCTTCTCTATTGTCAAAGTTTGAGAACTTGAAAGATTTAAAGATGCGGAACCAGACACACTTCCCTGATCAGCATTTACATTACCAGTAAATGTGTAATTTGAAGAAGGTCCATTTGTCGACTGAGAAAGTGAAATAGTAGTATTTGTGTTATTAGTACTACTTGTATTGTGATAATAAATACGCACAGAAATCTTGTCACCAGCACTAGCAGAGACAGACGAAAGCCCCCAACAAGTACTTGAATACCCAGTGTTTGTTGTCACATTTGCAATAGTTACAGTATTACAATCATTTGAAACGCTATTCCACACAGAACTAGCGTTTGCATTTGGTGCAAACATAAACAAAGCAAATATTATTATGTATATTATTTTTTTCATAAAATATTTTTATTAATTACTAATTACAATTTTAAATTTTCAACAACAGTTCAAGACTTAAAAAAGTAAGGGAAAGAAATCTCTCCCTAAACTTATGTTAAACGCTACCAAACAGGAAAAACATTAACAGGTCCACCACCACCAGGAGGAACCCATACAGGTCCACCACCGACAGACACCTTCCCTCCTGTATTACCAGAAGAGTTAGAGTTATTCCAAACAAAACCAACATTTAAACCAAAAGGTTGCCTGTAAACATATACAGGAGTAGAAGTCTGACGATTCCTAGTAGAAGGATACTGTATGCAATTATTACAACCACAATCAGGTTGCTTGGTGCAAACACAATTATTACAACCCATAGTAGGTGTATATTGCTTACCTGTCATGTTTTGGCATTTGTCCGGTTGTGCTCTCCAATCATTGTACTCGTTTAATCTTGATGCAAGAACATTATTCTCACAAGGATTATTATTACAAGGACAAGGATCGATAGGTTTCTGTTTCTTTTGATTACAAGGGCAATCATCAGGAACAGTTGGATCCGGCTTTGGAGTTGTAGTTTTAGGATTAGTACTTGCTAATGGTTCATCCTTAGGTTTTTTCGTTGTAGGAGTCTTGTCAATAAACAATTTCTTCATTTCCCAAATACTATTCAAGCATTCAGGATCTGCATAGCGAACTTCATGACCCCAATGACTAAAAACCAGATAGTAACCATCTTTTTTACAAGTTGTACTATGATAAATATTATATTCATCATCACGATAACCCGTAATAACAGAATCAGTATAATCTGACTTTTTTGCATACAAGGTATTATCTAGAACCCAACCCATCATATCCCAAGAAATCTTGTGATCTTCAGATGTGTCACCTTCTGCTTGTAGTGAAGCATTGATACTTTCTGCATACTCCGTAAGAACTTTTTTAGTGAAATCTTCACCATTAACATACAATGGTGTTGTAAAAACATCACGTATTTGTGCAGGAGTTCTACCTGGAACTCGTGGGTAAAAAGAATTACCCATTTTTTTCTTTTTAAGAGGCTTCATGTTTGGCTCTTGTGCGTTTGTAGTTAACATTCCGAGAAGAAATGCCAACATTGTGACGAGGTACGTTATTTTTTTCATTTTTTCGGAAATTTACTGAGATTTTTGAAATTAATTTATTTACACATATCTTAGCATATTTTTCAAGCTATGTCAAGCGGGGTATTCATAAAATATTATTATATAATAAGCATATTATGACAATTCAATTTGATGAAGAAAAAGGCAACCGAGACCTTGATGATATAAAAAAAGATGAAGAAGAAGCCTTAGTAGCTATGCTTGCTGAAACCAAGTATGGTATTCCTTCAGTAAATCTTACGAATCTGCCAATTGAGAATGATGCGCTTCGTACCATAGAAGAAAAGGAAGCCCGAGCCGAAGGAATTGCTCCATACAAAATACTTGGTAAAAACATACAGATAGCAATACGCTCTCCTCAACCAGAAAACATTGAGCGAGTAACAGAGTTCTATTCAAACCGTGGATATATCCCCCATTTTGCTATGGCTTCACTTGCATCACTACAAAAAGCTTGGGATAGATACAAAGAAATTTCTTTCGCCCAAGAATCAAGAGCAGGTTCTATTGATATATCTGGTGAATCACTTATCAAAATCGCAGAACAAATAAAAAATATTGGCGACATTCACAACCTCGTTGCTGAAACAGAAAAAGAAAAAATTCACACGACTTCACACGTACTTGAAATAATCTTAGCGGGAGCAATTTCCATTAATGCTTCTGATATACACTTTGAACCAGAAGAAAAGACAGTTCGTTTGCGTTTTCGTCTTGATGGGGTACTTCAAGAAATAATTGAAATCCCACCGGACATGCACCGTTTCTTGAATTCAAGAATTAAATTACTTTCTGGTTTAAAAATTACTGCTCATGAAATAGCACAAGATGGGCGCTTCAGTATTATGATGGGAGAAGATGAAATCAGTGTTCGTGTATCATTAATCCCTGGTGCATACGGAGAATCAATAGTAATGCGTATTCTTAACCCAAAGTCTATAAGA
>CAZMDL010000009.1:0-1675 GCA_964565285.1 uncultured Candidatus Saccharibacteria bacterium | reverse complement strand
AGTTAAAATTGACTCTATGAATGTTCATAAATGGTTAAATGAAGAACGGGCTTGGCTTAAGCTTCATTTTGATTTTAAAATTGTTGATGTTATGAGTTTGGATAGTATTCCGCAAGCCAAACGATTTCCGTGCATCAAATGGCAAAAAAATAGCTATTTTTCCTATTTTCCGGTTGACACTTTTGCTGCCGATGGTATATTTACTTTGACGATGTATCATACATTAAAAGTAAAACATCCGGTTCTTTCTTATTATGAGCAAATCAGAAAACAGCGTGTTTCGTTTCTGCAACAGGAAATTATGAAAAGTAAAGCCAATCCCTTTGAAGTGGAGTTTGAACGATGACCGGAGCATTGATTGTTATTGGAATAATATTATTTATAGTTACAGCTATTGCCGTAAGTTGTACAGATGGAAATCACTGTGCAACGTTAGTTGGAACAATTGGTTTAATATTATTTTTAGCCATACATCTTTATTCGGTAGGAAATCCATGTTGGATTAAAAATACACAAAACGGTATCTATAAAAAAGAATCTACATTTATCGTAGATGGAAAAAAATATATTGCTGTTACTAATCTAGATACTAAAGACGTTATTGTTGTATACGTTCCTACAGGAACAGAAAATAGCGAATATTATAGATTTAAAACCAGTCTGCCATATATCGAACCATTTAAATTTACCAAGGACGAGCTAACGCATGAAGAGTAATTTAATCGCCCCTATTAATAATTAAAAAAAACAATAATTGAATTAATTAGGTGTATAATACTGTAACTACGATTACAGGAGAAATTATGCACAAAAGAAAAAAACAAAAACGATGGACACAAAGCGATTTAGAATATTTGAAAAATAATTATGGTAAGATACCAGCAAAAACAATTGCTGAAAAATTAAATAGAACATATCTTCAAGTATCTCACAAAGCCTACACAATAGGCTTAAAATCAAATTTAATGAAATCGTGCAATCTATTAAGCGAACAAGAAATCAATAGTAGAATTGAAGATAAAGGATTCAAATTAGTTGATAAATATAAAGGTAGTCACAAAAAACATCTTTTTATATGTAAATATTGTAAAAACGGTTTTCAAACTCAACCAACACATATATTAACTGGACATACAAAAAGCTGTGGATGTGTAGCTATTGGTAGACGAAAAGGTACAACAAATATTTCTGGCAACTACTTTAGAATAATACAAGAAAGTGCTAGTCAAAGAAACTTAAAATTTGAGATAAATATTGAATATCTTGAAGAACTAATAAATAAACAAAATTTTAAATGTGCTATTAGCGGAATAACACTAATATGCGGTTATGTTGATTTGCGATATTTAACAATGTCGCTTGACCGTATTGATTCGTCTAAAGGTTATATTAAGGGTAACGTTCAATGGGTCCATAAAGATATTAATATGATGAAACAAAATTATGCGCAAAATTATTTTATAGAACTTTGTTTAAAGGTTGCTCAAAATCAATGAAAATTTCGTTAATAACAGCTATTAATAATCTATCTTACGGACTTTGCGGAAGTAATATTCTTAAAGCTCTTACAGACCGTGGACACGAAGTAGCTCTATTTCCAATTAATCCACAAAATATGGAAGCAGAGCAGCATTTCCATCAATACATTTCTCGTTCTCTTGATAACGCTCGTGGT
>CAZMDL010000008.1:0-2675 GCA_964565285.1 uncultured Candidatus Saccharibacteria bacterium | reverse complement strand
GGTTCGAATCCAGCCGGCTCCGCAAATTAAAAAATGCTTCTCGTAATGAGAAGCATTTTTTAATTTTGTTGCTATGAAAAATTTAATTCTTTCATTTGTCCTTGTGAATAATATTTCACATGGTTTGCAAGTCTTAAAAAGAAGAGCATGTAAACGACAATCCAGCCTGTATCAATTTCAAATTTCTTTAAGGTAATCTTTGCAGAATTCAATTTGAAATGATGGGCGTAATGTCTCCATTCACCGCCCGTCATAAGATCTATAGCCATTCTTAAACAAAACCAAACAGGGTAGAGTCCATAATAAATAGGTTTGGGAAGTTTGTTTATAAAACCTAAAAGGTTATTTGAATAATCTCGAGTTTCATCGTGAGATTTTTTACTTCCATGGCCGAATCCATTAATTAGTCCTCCTGCTACTACAGGTAAATACAAGAACTGAATAAAAAACATCCATATTCCATCAAAGCCAAATAAAAATAAGTAAGAGCTTAAAAGTATTATTGGTCCAAGCCACGATAATTTATGATAAATATTTTTTGATATAAAACCCTCATCTCTCATTACAAAATCCATTTTGGTTTTTGTCTTTTGATTTTTTACAGGTTTATATAAAACAAAATATTTTAAAATTGGCACAATAGGTCCACGAAATTTTAGACCCAAAACTCTAATTGGATTTTTAGGACTGTGTAAGTCTTCACCCTGGTCTGAGTATTTATGGTGTTGTTTGTGAATTATTACCCACAGAGCACTTTTTACTCCTGTATTTAACCAAAGAATTAATTGGAAAAAATTTCCTACTACTCTATTTAATTTTAGAGCGTTGTGTGTTTTGTGTCGATGAAGATACACAGTTGTGGCGATAGTACTTATAAAGCACATAATAGATACGAGTATCCATTTTTCAGCCAAGTCTAATTGAAGAAAAGGGTTAAACCCTGTGGCGGTATTTGAATTTGTGTTGTACATAATACGTATGATTTTCTTTTAACTATATCATGTATTTTATTTTTTAATATGGCTAGTGGGCTACTGCAAATCCTATTACTTTTTTAGCATGGGCATTTTTAAGAACATTCATTACTTCACCGAGCGTTCCTCCTGTGGTGGTAATGTCATCTATTACAATAATTATTTCTCCACTCATATTTTTATTTTTCTTAATACTGAAACAGTCTTTTATGTTTTTTAATCTTTTCTTCCTGTCTTTTATTTTTGCTTGTGGAAGTGTGTCTTTTGTTTTTTCTACAATATTTTTATTTAAAATAAATATTTTATTTTTATCTGCTTTCATTATTCCTTGTGCTATTAATTCTGCTTGATTGTATTTTCTATTTTTGTACCTTTTCTTTGTAATAGGAACTGGGACTAAAATAATTTTTTTATCAGGATAAAAAGTTTTTAATTCAGAAATTTCTTCAAGTAATCTTTCGTATAATATTTCCCCAAGAATAAACCCTAATCTTTTTTTACCGTAATATTTTAATGAAAGTAACGCTTGGTTGATATTTTTATTCCTATAATCAAAACCAGCATAAATATCACGAGGTAAGTCACGTTCTGGGTGGGGTATAGATATCAAACATTTTTCACAAAGAAAGCTACCTCTTTGTTTACAGATTGTGCAATAAGAGGGAAATATAAATTCAATGATTGTATTGAAAAAATTCATTTCTCTGCATTATTTTTTATTTTCTTATGTTATACTAATACTATCTTATGGCTATGAATTTGCAAACTATGTTAAAAGAAGGCTTATCAAATCTTTTCGCTTCAAAGGAAAAGGTTTCTAGTGCCCTTGGTATTGATATTGGTTCTTCTTCTATTAAGGTAGTACAAATAAAAAAGAGTAAAGGCAAAGCTGTACTTGAAACATACGGGGCTATTGCACTTGGTCCATATGGCAATACTGATGTGGGTACAATTACAAATCTTTCTGTTGACCAAATTTCTCAAGCATTAGTTGATTTAATGAAAGAAGCAAATACTACGACCAAGCTTGGAGCTATCGCTATTCCTTCATCAGCAAGTTTGATTTTTACTATTACTTTGCCTGGTAATATAACTGAAGATGCTCTACCTTCAATAGTTCCGAATGAAGCTCGTAAATATATTCCAGTTCCTATTTCAGAAGTTACTCTTGATTGGTGGATGATTCCTAAACAAGCAGAATCAATAAATGAAAATGATCCCGCAAATGGAGGTAAGGCACCAGAAGAGAAAACTGAAGTTCTTGTTGTGGCTATACACAATGATACTCTTGCAAAGTATCGTGATATTTTAACTAAAACAGAAATACAGTCAGACTTTTTTGAGATGGAAGTTTTTTCTTCTATTCGTTCTACTTTTGGTCATGAACTTGCACCTGTGCTTGTGATTGATTTTGGTGTATCTAAAACTAAACTATCTATTATTGAGTATGGTATTGTTCGAACTTTTCATATTGTAAATCGTGGAGCACAAGATCTTACAAAAAATATTGCTCAATCTATGAATCTTTCTTTTAAAGATGCTGAGGAATTAAAACGTAGTGTAGGTCTTGATGAAATAAAAAACAAAACAGTAGCTGATATTAATAAATTATCAATTGATTTTATTTTAGCAGAGACAAATAGTGTTGTGCTTGCGTACGAGAAGAAGTATAATAAAACTATCAGTAAGATTGTTATCTCA
>CAZMDL010000007.1:0-2254 GCA_964565285.1 uncultured Candidatus Saccharibacteria bacterium | reverse complement strand
CTACTTTATTTACAAAAGAGAGTGCTTCTATAAAATTTTTAAATGTATAATTTTTAGTAATCCAAATTCCATCGGAATCTTTAAAGTTCCACCCAGGCACTTGTTTGAGTAATACTTCCGCTTCAATTTTATTAAAGGGATTCACTCCACCCTCACACGCCACACATTTTTGTTCTGTTAGACTCATATAACGATTATATCATTATAATTTTTAGTAAGTAACATTCTAAATATTGTACATACTGTAGAAGTCGTCAATTTTAGCCACCGCACTTTTTGGCTTATGAAGTGGCGGCTTAAGGAGGTCAATGAGATATTCATCTTCTTTCATATTTCTCAGATTTTTCAATAATTCTTCTGCTAATTCTTTCTTTAAATTACCTCTTGCATCAATAAACTGTCCCCAAATCATTGTACCTAAACTCCAGCCAACCTTAGATTCCTTAACCTGCATTGAATCTATAAATGATTGTGGGAATAATTTTTGAACAATATCTGTTGGTATTGCATCTAAAAGCCAAGAAGCAGTTGAGAGTGTTTTTGTATTTGGATGGTTAGACTGTATATCCTTCAAAAGATTGGCGATGTCTTTTTTTCTTTCTTCTATGTTTAAAAGTTGACTTGGACTAATATCAAACTTATTCGAAAAATGAAAAGAAATATTATCTTTACCAATTTCTTCATTTATATTTTCATCTTTTGCAGTTAGATAATACATAGGACCAAATTTTTGTATTGGACCATAAGCAATAGATCTATTAGATTCTTTTTCAACTTTAACATATCCTTCATAGGCTTTATCGACTAAATTTTCTTCTGTGATTCCAGATTTTAGATCATTTAGAAAACCTTTTTTCTCTTGATCATATTCGAGCACCTGCGCTCGAAGCTCTGGTGCAACACTTTCTATAATATGAGAAAGTTCGATATTGGGATTTCTCTGTTTTGTTTTATTATAAAGTTCTTTTGCAAATTCAAATTGAAACTTAAAAAAGTCTTTACTCATCAAGCCTTCTTCCTTACTTTCTATTTTACTTTCTGGTTTAAGATTTTCCATAAATTTTATATTTTAAACTCAATCACATCTCCATCTTTTACAATATATTCCTTTCCTTCAGTTCGCACTTTTCCTTTTGCGCGTGCTTCGCCATATGATCCAGCATCGAGAAGATCTTTCCAAAAGACCACTTCCGCACGAATAAATTTATCTTTAAAGTCTGTATGGATTGCCATTCCAGCTATTGGTGCGGTACTACCATGCTTTATAGTCCATGCACGAGTTTCTTCTACTCCTGTGGTGAAGTAAGTATCAAGCCCGAGGAGCTTGTAGCACCCACCAATAAGATCATTAATCCCATCGTGTTCCCCACCGAGTTCTTTTCGGAACATGTCTTTTTCCTCACCTTCAAAGTCCTTTAGCTCGTCTTCAATCTTTGCATCAATGAGAATAAACTGTGAGCCATCTTTCAAAATCTGCTCAGTCATTTCTTTGAAATATTCCGGCTTTTCTTCATCAAGATTTTTTACTCCAGCTTTTTTATTAAGCCCATAAATCATTGGCTTACTAGTGAGTAGATTGAGTTGCTTCACCTTTTTAAATTCTTCTTCAGTGTATTCCAAAGAGTTTGCCAATTTCCCTTCTTCGAGCACTTTTTCTATTCTCTTTAAAATTTCTTCTTCAAAGAGTGCGTCTTTGTCACCCTTTTTTGTATCTTTTTGTAAATTATTTATTCTTTTTGTAACCGTTTCAAAATCAGCGAGTACGAGCTCTAAGTTTATCACACCAATATCACGCATTGGGTCCACATTCCCATACACGTGTGCAATCTCTTTATCTCCACCAGAAAGCGGAAAGAGGCGCACCATATGGAGGATTGCATCCGTCTCACGAATGTTTGCGAGAAATTTATTCCCCAATCCTTCGCCCTTACTCGCACCTTCTACAAGCCCAGCAATGTCTACAAACTCTACCGCTGCAGGTATAGTACGCTTTGTCTTAGAAAATAGAGCGAGTTTATAGAGGCGGTCATCTGGGACGGCCACGATTCCCACAGATGGGTCAATAGTACAAAACGGATAATTCTCCGCCGGCACACCTTTTTTGGTGAGCGCATTAAAAAGAGTTGATTTTCCCACATTTGGGAGCCCTACGATTCCTATACTTAGCATGGTGACACTATAGCAAAATACAGCACAAAAGTCATTGTGCTGTATTTTGATTTATTTTCCACTCATTAGTTTTTGAAGTTCGGAT
>CAZMDL010000006.1:0-9693 GCA_964565285.1 uncultured Candidatus Saccharibacteria bacterium | reverse complement strand
GCTTGATGGAAAGCCGGTATTTCTTACTCCTGAGGTAACAGTCCTCCCTGGGGCTAAAGTACGTTAATATGCATTATCTTGATCCAATACATATAATTCAAACAGTAGGACTTATTGGAATTTTTGTAATTGTGTTTTTAGAATCTGGGGTTTTCTTCGGATTCTTTTTTCCTGGTGATTCGCTTTTATTTACAGCTGGGATTTTTGCAAAGGCTGGTTTTTTCCCAATTGAATCGTTGATCGGAGGTTCGGCTATTGCGGCAATATTGGGTGGAATCGTTGGGTATTTTTCTGGAAGAAAAGTGGGTATTAAATTTTTTAATGATGAAGCAAATATTTTCTTTAAAAAGAAATATATTTATGATGCAGAGCATTTTTATAAGAAGCATGGCTCAGGCATGATAATACTTGCTCGTTTTGTTCCTATAATTCGTACTTTTGCTCCTATCGTTGCTGGTTTAGGTAAAATGCGTTATCGTACTTTCTTTTTATATAATTTTTTAAGTGGAATTATGTGGGCTACACTCATTTCTGGACTTGGTTATTTTGTGGGTGGTTTGATACCAAATGTAGATAAGTTTATTTTACCTATTGCATGTGGGATAATCCTTGTTTCAGTTTTACCTTTTATTTTAAAAATGATAAATCATAGAAAAAAATAATTCATTTCTTTCTATTGTTAGCGTATAATATATAGGTGACTAATTTAAATAGAAATTATTATTTTCCTGTACCAGATTTTTTGGCGATGCATACTTTTGCACTCGATATTTCTGATCAGTCTATTAAATATGGGAAATTAGTTTCTACTCATAAGGGTTTGCATTTAGTAAATTATGGTCAAGAAAGAATTCCGAAAGGGGTAGTTGTTTCTGGAAAAATTGAAAATGATAAAGAATTAGTTTCTCTTTTAAATAAAATTCGGGAAGTAAATAAAATTCGTTTTGTTCGTGTCTCTTTGCCTGAAGAACAGATGTATTTATTTAATATTTTATTACCAAAAATAGATTATAAAGAAATCCGTGATACCATATTGCTTCAGCTTGAAGAGCATATTCCACTTTCTCCCCAAGAAGCATGTTTTGATTATGAAGTTATTTCTGAAAATAAAGATGGAATCTTGGTGAATGTCGCTGCTACTTCTGTGGAAGTGATTGAAAGCTATCTTTCGGTATTTGAGCAGGCTTCTCTTGTGCCAGTATCTTTTGAGCTTGAAGCACAAGCTATAGCACGTGCAGTCTTAAAAAAAGAAAATGAATCAACTGTAATGATTGTAGATTTTGGAGAAACTAGAACTGGTATTTCTATTGCAGAAGGGGATAAGGTTGTTTTTAGTTCGACTTTTGATATGGGTGGATATTCTCTCACTGAAGCAATTGCCAAGAATTTTAATATTTCATTTGAAGAGGCTGAGAAGATGAAACGTTCTTATAAAAAAACTGATATCAATAACAAGGAAGATATTTTTCCAATTATTCTAAATAATCTTTCTGTTTTGCGCGACGAACTCTCCAAGCATTTTACTTATTGGCATACTCATGATTCTGAAGAAGGTGCTCCGCGTTCACAGGTTGAAAAGATTATTCTTTGTGGTGGTGATGCAAATTTAGTAGGAATTGCTGACTATCTTTCTGCTACAATGAATGTAAAGGTGGTCTATGCTGATGCTTGGATTAATATTATAGATATTGAAAAAGAAACACCTACAATGCCTTTTGGTCAATCTCTTGGGTATCTTACTGTTATTGGGCTTGCGCTCGCTGATTTTATAGAAGAATAATATGATTAATGTTTTACCACTACAAGAAAAGAATAATTTAAAAAAAGAGTACCGCGTGCGATTATTGTCGGTGGTACTTTTATTTGTTTTTTTGTTGGGAGTTATTTCGACATTTTTATTGATGCCAGCTTATATTGCTTCGACTGCAAAGGTTGATTTTCTTGAGCAAAAATTAGAATCATTTAATGTTTTACATCCAGAGATATCGACAGACGATCTTTCTAAGATAGTAGGGGATATAAATGAAACTTTAAATTTATTAAAAAATGGTACACCACCTCGAAATGTTTCTAATGATGTATTATTACAAATTTTAAAATTAAGACCTGAAAATATTTTATTAAATCAAATTTTATATTCAGAAAAACCAGATAAGTCAGGTTCTGTAATTATTTATGGAATAGCAAAAGACAGGGAGGCCCTATATTCATTTAAGAGTGTTCTTGAAAGTAATACAAGTATTGAAAGTGTTGATTTGCCGATTTCAAGTTTTGTAAAGAAGACCAATATTAACTTTAATTTAACTGTTAAAACAAAATAATATATGAATCATAAAAAAACATATTTCATACTTATTTTTTCAATTTTTATTTCAGTTATATCTGTTTTGTTTTTTGTATTTGTTTTTATGGCAGTAAAAAATAAAAATGAGCATGCAAGTGCACTTACAGGAACTATTAATGAGAAAGCTAGTGAGATAGAAAACATTGCTTCGCTTAAAGATACGATAAATAAAACAAAAGAAAAAAGAAATGCCTTATCATCTTATTTGGTAAATGCTGAGCGTATTGATGAATTTGTTAGTTTTGTGGAAGATATGGGTACTTCTGTTGGTGTTTCATTAGATGTTAGTAGTGTTGATTTGGTAAAAAATAAAAAAAATACGATATCGGTAGACTTTGTAAGTAAGGGGAGCTTTGATGATATGATGAGGTTGGTTATAGCTACTGAAAATATGCCTTATCAGGTTACTATTAAAAAAGTTTTTATAAATAAGGTGATTGATTCTTCTTTAGATAGTAAAGGTAAGCCAAATGGAAAAGATTTTTGGGAATTACAATTAGGTTTTGAGGCTGTAAGCAAATAATGAAAAATCAATTTTTACAAAAAATACAAAATAGTTTGTACGGCAATAAAACTTTTAAAAAGAAGAGTTTGATTGCTGTGCACCGAGACTGGGTAATTATCCTATGGTCAATGTTTATTAGTGCTGTGGTTCTTATTGTTTTTAGTTTTTATTTATTGCAAAAGATTCGCGATGATGAGATTTTTCATGTAAATAAAAATACAAGTAAAAACAACATTGTGGTCAATCAAAAACTCTTAGATGATACTATTTCTAGGTTTGTTGATAAATCTAAAAACACAGAAAGTGTTTTAAAAAATAAAGGCTTATTTATAGATCCTAGTAAGTAGGGCTTGAAAAAGTTGTGAAAATAGGTTATTGTCTGTTGTATATGCGGTTAGCTGTCTTGGTAGATTTTAGGACCTATATTCAGAAATCGTGTATTTTACAAATAGATAGTTTAATGCGCGGTTAGCTCAGTTGGTAGAGCAACCCGTTTACACCGGGAAGGTCGGGGGTTCAAGTCCCTCACCGCGCACAGATTTACGCCCTCGTAGTTAAATGGATATAACTGCGGACTTCTAAGCCGTTATTCGAGGTTCGATTCCTCGCGAGGGCACATGAAAATTACCATTTTATACGAGGATTCAAACTTACTTGTTATTAATAAACCAGCTGGTCTTTCTGTGCATGGAGACGGAAAGGATACAGGAGAGGTTACACTTACTGATTGGATTCTTGAAAATTATCCAAAGATTAAAAATGTAGGTGAGCCACTCCTAATTGATCGACCTTTAGGAAAAAAAGAGAAAATTCTTCGCCCGGGGATTGTGCATCGTTTAGATAAAGAGACAACTGGTACTTTGATTATTGCAAAAAATAATAAAACTTTTGCATTTATTAAACAACAATTTCAAGATCATAAGATTCAAAAAGTATATCGTGCTTTTGTTTATGGTAAGGTTGCTGACCCTAAAGCTTCTTTGAAAACAGGGGGCAGGGGAGTTATCAGTGCACCTATTGGGCGTAGTCCAAATGATGTTCGTATGTGGACTGCTGGGCGAGGTGCACGCGATCCTGTGCGTGAAGCTCTGACAGAATATAATGTACTTGATAGGTTTTTTGATACTGAAGATGAAAAAGAGATGAAAGATAATACTCATCAGTTTTCTTATATTGAAGCATATCCAAAAACAGGCCGTACTCATCAAATTCGTGTTCATTTTCGATATATAAATCATCCAATTGTTTCAGATCCTTTATATAGAGGAGTAAAAGAAAAGGCTTTAGGTATGAAGCGTTTAGCTCTACATTCTTATAAAATATCATTTACTTTGCCAAATGGAGATTTGCAAACTGTTGTGGCTCCTTTGCCTAATGATTTTAATAAAGTTATTAAAGAGTATAAAATTTGCGAAAAATAGACCTTTATGCTAAAGTAAGTGCTATGGAAAAGGCAAACATGACAGATCAATACACACCAGTAGATGTACCAGCTCGCAAGAAGCTTGATTTCAAAGCGGGAGATACAATCCGTGTATGGAGTAAAATTCAAGAAAAAGGCAAGACTCGTCTTCAGGCATTTGAAGGATTGGTTCTTGCTCGTAAGCATGGGACTGAAATCGGTGCTACATTTACTGTAAGAAAAGTTGCAAGTGGTGTGGGCGTAGAAAGAATCTTTCCTCTATATTCTCCAAACGTAGATAAGATTGAAATTCTAAAGAAATCAAAGACTCGTAAGAGTAAGCTCTACTACATTCGTACAAAAGCTGTTAAAGAAGTTAAGAAGCGTTTGAAGAGTATTACTCTTTCAAAAGAAGAATCAGCTTCAGAATCTCTACAATCTGAATCATAAAATAAAATCCCCCTTAATGGGGGATTTTATTTATATTGAAAAAAAGTAAATATTTGCTATACTCGGATGGTCTATAAGCGCGGGTGTTGAAATTGGTAGACAAGCACCCTTGAGGTGGGTGTGCCGTAAGGTGTGGAGGTTCAAGTCCTCTCCCGCGCACAATATAAAAAGCACTATGAAAATAGTGCTTTTTATATTTGACATAAATTCGGTATTTCTGTAGTGTGAAATAAAAATACTTTAAAAATAAAAAATGGATACAGAAAAACAAACAAAAGTAACCGCCAAGTTTGGTGGGACTTCTAATGCAAATGCCGAGCAAATTAAAAAAGTTGTTGATATTATTTTAAATAAATCAAAAGCTAGATTTATTGTTGTCTCTGCTCCAGGAAAAAGATTTCCATCAGATGTTGGGATTACTAATCTGCTGATTATAATTTCAGGACTTATTAAAAAGAATAAATCTTGGGCAAAAGAATGGACGCAAGTTCATGCAAGATTTGAGGATATTATTTTAGGTCTTAAAATTGAATCTCAAACGCCACTTCTTTTATTGAATGAGGTGTATGAATTAATTACACATAATTCTAATTATGATTTCATTGTAAGATTTGGTGAGTATATTCAAGCACAAATACTAACCATGTATTTAAAAAGTTTAAATCAGAATGTAGTATTTATTGATACTGCAAATTGCATTTTCTTTAATGAAGAAGGAGGGATTGATGAAGAGAGAACATATAAGGCTATTTTATCCTTAACACAAGATGAAAATAAAATTTATGTTTTTCCAGGTTTTTATGGCACAGATCATAAAGGGGACATAAAAGTATTTTCACGTGGTGGAAGCGATCTTACTGGTGCTATTGTGGCTGTTGCGACGGGTTCAGATGTATATAAAAACTGGACCGATGTTGATGGTTTCTGTACGGGAAATCCAGTAGAGGTTTCTAATACTAGAGTTATCAAAGAAATGTCTTCAACTCAGGCTCGGATCCTTTCTTATAGTGGAGCTGGTGTATTACATGAAAGTACAATGCCATTTTTGAAAAAAAATAACATGGTTCTTCATATATGTAATACCAATAATCCTGAAGGTGAAGGAACAAAGATTTATCCAGAGCTTGATTATAGGACAGAAGGTATTGTAGGAGTAGTTGGCAGAAAAAAATGCACGGTAGTGACGGTAGAGAAAATGGGTGCTCATGATGAGAAAAATTTTGGAGCTCGATTTTATAAAGTGATTGCTGATTGCGGTATCTCGTATGAAGCCGAATTATCTGGAACAGACGAGTCAGGTGCCGTGATTTTAAATCATCAGTTTGAAGACTGTAGTTTAGATACTTTGAAATCCAAATTACAAGAAGTACTTTGTCCTGATAAAATTACTGTTCATGAAAATGTAGGTGTTATAAATACTATTTTCTATGATTCTATTAATTTTTCTTATATTCTTCTTGAGCTTGCTATTAATGGTATTCATGTGAAAGATTGTTCTCGTGTAAGAAGTGGCCAATTAACAATGATTCTCGATGAAGAAGATGTATCGAAAGCGGTTTCTGTTATCCATAAAAGATTTTTTGGTTAATTAAAAGTTTTTTAAAAAAATGTACCCTAATTCTTTATAGAATTGGGGTACTTTTGTTTGTGGTGTATACTTGGTTAATGGAAAACTTCCAAATACTTATATTTATTTTTGAGTGGATACTTGTGTTTATTTTTGCAATCATTTTTATAATGCTTATCATTTGGATGATTAGCTCTTTTTTTTCTGAGGTACCTTTTTATCCTGTGTCTAAAAAGGTATTTCCTGATATTTATAAAGCACTCCATTTAAAAGAGGGTAGTGTAGTTTATGATTTGGGTTCTGGTGACGGAAGATTACTTTTTTATTTAATTGATAAATATCCAAATATAGAATATATAGGAATAGAAAATAATTTATTTCCTATTATTCTTACTTATATTCGTATTTTTATAAGAAAAATAAAAAATAAAAAAAATCCAAAAATTATTTTTAAAAATTTTCACAAGGTCGATTTGAGTAATGCGACTCATATTTATTCTTATTTGTATCCCAAAACCATGGATCAATTACTTGGTAAATTAGAAAAAGAATTAAAACCAGGGGTGATTTTTATTTCCGCTACATTTAAATTTACTCTTAAAAAGGAGATTATAGAGATTGATTTATTGAGAAAAAAAACACAACTCACACGCATGTTATATATTTATGAATTTTAATTTGTTATACTAAGAATATGATAACCGATGAACTCATATCTTATATAACTAAACAAAAAGAAAATGGACTTCCTAAAGAAAGTATTAGAGCTCGTTTACTTGGGGCTGGTTGGGAGAATTCTGATATTGCTGAAGGTTTAAGTAAGGTTTTCCCTGAAGTTATTGACAAGAAGCCTGATATTTCTATTCCTAAATTTGTCCCAATAAGTAGTCCTTCTAACCCAAACGATTCATATCGTGAACCAGTTGAGGATAATACTATTAAAGAATTTATACCAAGTTTAAAACCTAAACCTTCTCCAGCTTCTAATACTCCTGCTTTAGAAAATAAACAAATAGAAAGTTTAACTTCTGAAGCTCCTGTTTTAGCCAGTGCACCTTCTTTAGTAAAAGAAAATCCTATACAGAGTTTTACACCACGTAAAACATTTTCAGAAAATTTTTCAAATAACGCAGTCTTATCTTCTTACCCTAAAGATTATATAAGCTCTATGAATAATGGTTTGAATGGAATGCCCCCGAAAAAATCTCATGCAGTTTTATTTACTGTTATTATTTTATTTTTATTACTTTGTGGTGGGGGAGCATTTGCTTATACAAAAGGTTTTTTTAAACTTCCTTTTAATGTTCCTTTTGTAAAGAAGGATCCTATCGCTACGATATTTTCTGTTCCGCAGGCTTTTAAGAACACTACTTCTTATACAAGTGATGTTGCTATTGTGATCTCATTTCCTTCTGTTAGTACATTAATAGACGGTTTACTTGGAGGTATTTCTTATGTGCATAGAGGTACAACCGCTGACAATGATTCCATCACTCTATCTGGTGTATTAAAAACAGACCGTATAAAAGGCATATCAGATTTAACCCTCTCTGGAAAAAGTACTCTTATAGATTCAAGTTATGATACTGAAATAATTGCATCAAAACAAAATTATTTTGTGAATGTACCAAACTTTTCTGATATTGCTCCTTCAAGTGCTCCAAAGCCAGGATGGGTAACTGTTCTTTCTTATGATATGCAAACTATTAATTCTTTGCTCCCTGGTCGCTTACAAGGTAATCCTTATATTCTAAAAATACAGGAAATTTTGGCTCAAGGAGTGCGTGAAGCTGATATGAATAAATTAAATGAATTAATTTCTTCATTAATATCTTCTGCTACTGTTTCAGAAAAGGATTCTCAAGTTATTCATGGAGTTTCTACTTTGCATTATGGTATGAATTTTAATCATGACGTAAGTAAACCGATTGTTGCTAATATGGTTGATGTTTTTATTCATAAACCAGATATTTCTGATACTATGGTTGTTGCTCGTGATAATGTTCTTTCTGGAGTGAAAATTAATTCTATCGATATATGGGTGGGTAAGAGTGATATGCTCCCTTATAAATTAGTAATGAGTATTTCAATGCCACTGGATCATTTGATAGGTTCTGTAGATGGTAATGTAGATAATACAATTGCAGACATTAATATAACATTAACTCCTCACGATTTTAATGCTCCTGTTACAATAGTAAATCCTGAAGCATCGGTCCCATCTGTGGAATATATAAATGAATTTAAGAAAAAACAAACTGACATGTATCTAGAAAAAAAGTTCAGTATTCTTTCTAAAAATGCTAATTTGTTTTTTAAACAAAATGGTAATAAGTTTGGTACGAAAGTAAATAATGGAAATTGTCTTGCTACAAATCCACAATCTTTTTGGAGTAGTATAGGTCATAAAAAGGGGACAGAAGATACTACTCTTCTAATACAAAATACTATTTCTGAATTACTCTCATTCTCTGGTGGGCAGGGTATGTGTTATTCAAATCAAAATGCTTTTGCTTTTGCATTAGTTAGTCCAAGTAATCCTTCTATGTCTTTATGTGTTGATAATACAGGTGTAGTAAAAGAATTAACAAAGCCTATTTCAGGCCCTATATGTAAATAATATGAAAGCTTATATTTTACACACAATTATATTATTTGTTGGATTTTTGGGTTTTATGCTTGCTTCTTATATTCATAATAAAAAGAAGGCAAAGAAAAAACTCATTTGCCCAATGCGCTCTAACTGCGAGACTGTTATCCATAGTGACTATTCTAAGATTTTAGGTATACCTGTAGAAATACTTGGAATGTCGTATTATGCATTTGTTTCTATTATGTATGGTATGTATAATCTCTTTGGGCTTATGTACCCATTGCCTTGTATTTTACTTGGCATAAGTTTATCTGCATTTTTGTTTTCGCTTTATCTTATATCAATTCAGGCTTTTGTTATTAAGCAGTGGTGTGCATGGTGCCTTACATCTGCATTTATTTCTACTATTATCTTTGTTTTATCTTATATAAGTTACTATTCAAAATAATATGTTATACACAAGAAAGGGGGACAATGGAACAACAAAAACATTTGGTTGCGATCAGAGGATTTCTAAAAGCTCTTTGATTGCTGAAGCATTAGGAAGCCTTGATGAAATCAATTCTTTTTTAGGTATTTGCAAGGTTCAATCTAAAGAAAATAATTTTAAATTAGAAAATGGAAATTCTTTTGAGGAAACTGTTCACAATATACAACAAAACCTTTTTATTATTCAGGCAGAACTTGCTGGTTCTGAAATGACCATTACTGAAGACAAAGTAAAAGAAGTTGAGGAAATTGTGGATAATATAGAGAAGCAATTACCTCCTATTAAGTCTTTTTTTATTTCTGGGGGTTCACAATTAGGAGCTTTTTTTGATACTGCGCGTAC
>CAZMDL010000005.1:0-2040 GCA_964565285.1 uncultured Candidatus Saccharibacteria bacterium | reverse complement strand
ATAGAGGAAATGAATTCTACTTATATTGATAACTGGAACTCTGTTGTAAAATCTTCCGACACAGTTTATTACTTGGGAGATTTTGTAATGGGAGGAGTGGAGGAAGCGGTTGCCTTTGCCACAAATTTGAACGGTAGAATTTATTTTATAGAAGGTAATCATGATAGTAGATGGTATGGAAAGATAAAGAATTTTGAGTATCTCCCTCCTATATACGAATTGAAACATAATAAACAATTATACGTTTTGAGCCATTACCCCTTAAGAGAGTGGAACAAATCATTCTATGCTTCTTACCATACTTTCGGACACTGTTTAGATGAGGAAACAGAAATTCTTACTGAAGCGGGGTGGAAAAGTCATTTGACTATATCCTCTTCTGACTTAGTTTGTACAATGAATATTGAAACAAACGCTTTTGAATTTAATGATATAAAAGATATAATTAAATATTCTTATACCGGAGATGTTGTAAACATTAAATCCAAGGGTCTTGATTTAAATATTACAGACGAACACGTTTTAGTATTTAAGAATAAAAGAACAAACAAAAACTACAAAGAATTAGCAAAGGAACTCATTTCTTCAAAAAGAAAAACGTTTATAAAATCGGGCTTAATGAAAAGGGGTGGTGTAAACATATCTGATAATTATTTGAGGTTATTGGTGTGGATAGCGTCAGACGGCTCTTTACATAACTCTAGTTTGGTTAGAATAAAATTAGAGAAGACTAGAAAAATAAAAAGATTAGAATCATTACTCGAATCTATGAATTTACCGTATAGAAAAATAATAAAAGAAGACTACGTCTCTTTTAATTTCAACCTAATAAAAGAGGATTTTAATTTAAGTTCATTAAAACCGCTACCTAAAGAGCTATTAAATTGTAATAAAAATCAACTTGAAGTTATACTTGAAGAATATTCGCACACGGATGGTAAAATGTATAATGATACACTTTGTATATGGACTTCTAAAAAAGAAGAAGTCGATTTGTTACAGTCAATGTGTATAACAAACGAATATCAGTGTAATTATGACAAAAGAATTGGGCATGGGTTTTCAAAAAAACCCAATTATACACTTTCTATAACAAAAGGGATTACAAGAGACGTTACAGACACGAGTAAAAAAAGTTTCTCTCAACATGTGGAAGATAAATTGTATTGGTGTGTGAAAGTAAAAAACGGTACTATTATCGTCAGAAGAAATGGTAAACCAGTTGTGGTTGGAAACTGTCACGGAAATCTTGCCCCTCGCGGATTATCGTTTGATATTGGAGTAGATTGTTGGGACGGTTATCCTGTTTCAATTGAAGAAGTAAATGAGAGAATGGAGAGTTTGAAATATGAACAAAGTGATGTATAGTATTATCTTATTAGCCTTATTTTTGAACTCTTGTTCCTCCACCCCGTATTGGAAATTCAAACTTATTGATACAAATTCAAGAGTATATTATTATGCTTCAGAATGGCGTTGTTTTTACGAACCATCTGGTTCAAATATATGGGTGGAGTGCTATAAGAAAGATAGCGCAGACACAGCCTTCTTTTATGCGACAGAAGCAATGTTTTCAGAAGGTAAATAAAATAGGTGTTTTATTCATCAAGGAGATATTGAAATATGAAATATATGGGTAGCAAGCGGAGAATCGCTAAAGAAATTCTTCCAATCATTTTGAAAGACCGTAAAGAAGGGCAATGGTATGTTGAACCTTTCTGCGGGGGATGTAATACTATCGACAAGGTTGATGGCTTTAGAATGGCGAATGATTCTAATAGATATTTAATTGCTATGTGGAAAAAAGTTGTGGAAGACGGATGGATTCCACCAGACTATATCGAGGAAGAAATACACTCAGATGTAAAACAGAATCCAGAAAAATACGAAGAACATTATGTAGCATTTGTTAGATTCGGAGCTTCTTTTGGAGCAGATTGGAATGGTGGATTTGCTAGAAATGTTAGAAAAGACAAACCAAATGCCGAAGAATTAAATAGAACTACTAAAAGTTATAGTCTCCAAAGTAAAAACAATATT
>CAZMDL010000004.1:0-5191 GCA_964565285.1 uncultured Candidatus Saccharibacteria bacterium | reverse complement strand
TATGAACAGACTTTGCAAATTTAATCCAGCTACTTCCATTTGGAATATTACATTTCATATTTACAACATCACAAATCATATCGCCCAATCATTCTTTTTCAAAATTTAATGGAATATCGTAAATACTATCTACGTCAGGAGCAGATATGATTCTCTCGGCAGGTACATTACAAAACATTGCGAGCTTTTCTTTTCTTTTATCATCAAGTAATTGCTGACTGCGAGCAATAATAACATCTGGCTGAATACCAGAGCCATTCAATGTGCGAACAGCATACTGAGTAGGTTTTGTCTTCATTTCCCCTACTTTACTTGGTACAGGCAAATAAGAAACCATCACAAAGAATACATCCTTTGGGTTCTTTATTTTCATCATACGTGCAGCTTCCAAGAAAAGCATATTTTGATACTCACCCACAGTTCCACCGATTTCAATAAGCATTACATCAGCCTTTGCCTTATCACGAGCAACTTCAATACGACGAATAACTTCAAGTGGTATATGAGGAACAACCTCTACGCACTTACCTGCATATTCTAAATTACGTTCACGATCAATAACACTCTGATACACACGACCAGTAGTCATGTAATTTATACGAGTAAGATTAATACCCAAAAATCTTTCGTAATTACCCATATCTTGATCTGTCTCATCTCCATCATCAAGTACAAATACTTCCCCATGCTCTGTAGGATTCATTGTACCTGCATCGATGTTTATATATGGGTCAATTTTTATAGCTGTTACATTCTGACCTCGGTCTTGTAGAATCTTTGCAATAGAAGAAGCAGCTACACCCTTACCCACACCAGAGATAACTCCACCAACTACAAATATATACTTGCATTTATTTTCTTCTTTTTTCGGATTTAATTTCTTATCTGTCGGCATATTTTATTTTTTTAGATATCTATGTATAGCAAGAATACTTGAGAAAACTCCTATAGCAATTCCTGAAATAAGCATTATAAAGAAAAGTTGGAAAAAATTATTACCATAGTAACTATACAAATTAATTCCTAAAAATTCAGACATATTACTTCCAAGCCATGCTGTAATCGGCCATAAAATAAACATAGTGAGTACAGTAGCAAAACCACCAACAAGCACACCAGAAACGATAAATGGTCCACGTATGTATTTATTACCAGCACCAACCAAACGCATTACATTGATCTCCTCACGAGACATATAAATAATCAAACGTATAGTATTGAAAGTAATAATAATAGAAATAATAATCAATACTAAACTTACAGCAAATCCTAAAGCACGAGCTCCATCAATAATAGAATTCAATCTATCGATTATAGCCTTGTTTTGATGATAATCTATTTTATCGATAACAGTCATTGCTTCTTTTGAGTCGACAGTATCGCGTTCAAAATACTTCGCAATACTTGCATACTGAGATGGATCTTTTGCTTTTATATTCAATGACGCACCAAGAGGATTTTCATTTAATTCATCTAATGCTTGAAGTGTAAGATAATCATTTGAATGTTTTTCTTTAAACAAAGACAATGCTTCATCAGCAGAAGTATAAGTAATAGAAGCTACTTCAGGAAGTTTCTTTAATGCTGCTTGTACAGTAAAAATACTATCTTCTTGTGCTCCATTTACAAAGTATATTGTAACATCAACCTTATCTTTGATACTTGAAAGTGATGATTCAAGAGTAGCTTGTAAAAATATCAAACTCCCAAAAACAAATAAAGCCACAGACATAACCATGACAGAAGAGAGGGATGTAAAACCACTACGCATGAAATTGCGATAGCCAGAACGTATTATTCTTTTAAGGTTTATCCAAAACATAATTTGATTATATCACATACTTACCATCTTTATCATCTCGAACCACCTTACCCTTTTCAAGAGTAATAACTCTTTTACCAATACTATCAATTACTGATTTATTGTGAGTTGTCAAAATAACTGTAGTCCCTAAATCATTAATTTTCTTTAAAATCTGAACTACCTCATGTGTACTTACAGGATCAAGATTACCAGTTGGTTCGTCAGCAATTATAATTTCAGGTTGAGTTATGATAGCGCGTGCTATTGCTAAACGTTGCTTCTCTCCACCAGAAAGTTGATGAGGAAAATGCGACATTTTATCCGCCAAGTCCACAAGCTCAAGGACATGAGGCACATCGATAGCTATTTCACTATCATCTTTACCCACAGCCTCCATTGCAAAAGCTATATTCTCATAAGCATTTTTATTTGGTAGTAAACGAAAATCTTGAAAAACAACACCAATCTTACGACGAAGTTTTGTAAGCTCTTTACTTGAAAGATTGTGAATATTTAATGACTCAAAAAATATTGTGCCATCTGTAGGATTCTCTTCTGCCAAAATAAGCTTAGTCATAGTTGTCTTCCCTGCACCCGAGTGGCCGATAATAGAAACAAATTCACCAGGAGATATTGTGAGTGTTACATTTTCAAGAGAAGCAACCTCATTCTTATATTTTTTTGTAACATTATCAAAATAAATCATAATATGGAATATATTATAACTTTTTTTCCGCTTCAATGAAAGAGTCCAGTTCGCCATTATACAACACTGCGTCAACATTTCCTGTTTCCACACCAGTACGCAAATCTTTTACCAATTTATAAGGATGTAAAATATAATTACGAATTTGATTACCCCATTCAATATCAGTATTTTTTGAAATAGAAAGCCCTTGTGCAACTTTTTTCTGATCTTCTTCTTGCTTCTTATATAATTTTGCCTCAAGCATTCGGAGTGCGCGCTCTTTGTTCTGCTCCTGTGAACGCTCAGTAGCTACAGCTACAGAAAAATTAGTCGGTATATGAACAATGCGTACTGCGGTCTCACGCTTATTTACATTCTGCCCGCCAGGACCACCAGCCTTACTAAATTCAATCTTCAAATCATCCGGCGAAAGTGTAATGGTTCCGCCTTTTTCAAATACTGGTAATACTTCTACAAGGGAGAAACTTGTACTACGTTTTGCTTTTGCATTAAATGGTGAAAGGCGCACAAGGCGGTGCACACCATTTTCATTCTTTAATGTGCCATATGCATTCTTCCCTTTTACCTCGATAGAAATATTTCTATAACCACCTTGTGTATTTTCATTGGCATTTAAAATATACGCAGTCCAACCCTTTTTCTCACAGTATTTCTGATACATATGAAAAAGCATTGCTGAAAAATCTTCCGCATCATCACCACCAGCACCAGAAAGAATAGAAAGTACTGCGTCACCTTTATCATATTTTGCCTCACCAAGTAGGAATTCTTTTAGCTCAGCAATTTCTTTTATCACCATTTGTGCATGAATTTTATTATTCCAAAAATCAGCACTCATCATTTCTTGTTCTAGTGACTCAATCTTCTGTTGTAAGTTTTCTTTTTCTTCAAACATAAATTCTATTATAACATTTTGTATTGAGCCGTTAGTGAGAATCGGACTCACGGTCTCTGTCTTACCAAGACAGTGCTTTACCACTAAGCTATAACGGCGAACACGCAAATAATACTATATTATCATTACTTTTCAAACAAAAAATAAAACACCCCAAATTTGGGGTGTTTTATTTTTATATTATATGAATGTAAGTGCTATACCACCTTGCCCTGCACGACCAGTACGGCCAATGCGGTGAATATATGTATCATAAGTACTTGGCACATCGTAATTTATCACGTGTGTAATATCTTTGATATCAATACCACGAGCTGCAACGTCTGTCGCAATAAGAACTTGTGCACTACCATTAGCAAGTGAAGCTACAGCACGCTCACGCTCACGATTACGCATATCACCATGAAGTGGAACAGCTTTGAATCCACGATCACGTAATTCTTTTGCAAGATCATCTACATGGCGTTTCATTTCACGGAAAATAAGAACTTTATTTGCTTCAGGCTTAATAAGAATATCGTGCAAACTTTCAATCTTTTTTGATTTGTCACGAATACGTACTACGTCTTGGTCAACATTACTTGAAGTATCACGAGTCTTTACCGAAACGGTTACAGGATCACGTAAGAAATCTTTACAAAGATTTTTAATTTCTGGAGAAAATGTCGCAGAGAAAAAGAATCCTTGCTTATCTTTTGGCATCAAACCTAAGATTAATTTCATATCATCGATAAATCCCATATCAAGCATACGATCAGCTTCATCAAGAACGATACTATTGAAACTATTCATTACTAATTGCTTACGAGTTATCAAATCCTTTACACGCCCTGGTGTACCGATAACGATACTCACACCACGCTTCAATTCACTGATTTGGCGACCGATAGGAGAACCTCCAACGCAAGTCACACTCCACAATCCCATACCACGAGTAAATAATTTAAATTCAACTTCGATTTGCTGTGCAAGTTCACGAGTTGGAGCAAGTACCATTACTTTCTTACTTTTATCTTTCATTAACTTTTCAATAAGTGGAATAAGAAATGCTGCTGTTTTACCAGTACCAGTACTTGCAATACCAATCACATCCCCACCTTTCATGGCTACAGGAATAGATTGATCTTGAATCGGTGAAGGACTTACAAATCCTTTACTAATAAGATTCTGCAATAATTTCTCTTGAAGTCCAAGAGTTGCAAAAGTATGAGTAGCTTTATACACTTCCTCTTCTTTCTTTACTGCTTTATTTATAAAAAGATTTTCATTAATAAAATCTTTCTTTGGTCCACGACGAGAACGATTGCCACCTCCGCGACCACCACCATTACCGTTACGATTAAACCCACCACCTTTATATGTAGAAGAAACACCGCCACTGCGACTTCCTCTATATGAAGACGAGCCACCATTACCTGCACCACCACGAGATGATGAAGAAAAAGATGGACGACTACTACTATTTGATCCTCGAGAACTCTTAAAGGAACTACGAGAAGAATTACCCCCACTTGGAGAGCGTTTTGCTGTATACATTTGTTTTTGTCGTATGCTTATCATCCGCGTACGATTACACAATGATATACATAGAAATTAATACTATGTTCATATACTAATATAAAAACAAATAAATGTCAATAGATTTGTTTTTGAAGATTACCTACTACTAAAAATGAAATTGATATTATATTGCAAAAATAGTTTTTTTAGGTATAATGGTTCTACGTGTTTTGTTTTATATAGCGGGGTAGAGAAGAGGTATCTCACAAGGCTCATAACCTTG
>CAZMDL010000003.1:0-1513 GCA_964565285.1 uncultured Candidatus Saccharibacteria bacterium | reverse complement strand
CGCATTGTGGAAGGTTAAATCCGAGGATGCTCCGGCCTGTGAGTACGAGGTAGAGTGGGTAGAATGTGAGTGCGAGGAGAAGTAGCTTATACTTCGGCTTGATATCATTCTCGTTTACGAATACGCTGTAGAAGTAAGCGGCGGCAAGAAATCCTACTATATCAATATAATCTAGTGTAGACCATACTGCATTTACGATATGGTAGTTATCAGATAGCCAAACAATCCAATCTCCAATAAACCACACTACGAAGTAAATGATGAAAGAAAAGAAAGATGAGTTAAGTGGTTTTCGGTCTTTGAATATAATAAATGACGCCATCACGAACATAATGCCAGCTGGAAAAAGATGGGCATATGTGGCAAGGAGTCTTATATAATCAGTTGTTGCAAAGCATGTATTTATAACTTCGGTCATTGTGTTTTTATATTATCTTCAAACCACTTTTTTGTTTTTGGATTATGACACAGCCAAAACTCAGCTGTCTCGATATTTGTTGGAGAAATCGGAACTATGAGCGGTTTAACTCCAAAATATTTTATCACCTTTTGCATTGATGGTAAAAATATTTTTTCGGAAAAATCGTATTCATCTTCATGATCAAGCAAAAAATTTTCAAAAAGTATACCGTTTAAGACGAATAAAGCGATAAAGTAATCGTAGTATTTTTCTGCCTTACCGCCACATTTTTTAAACCATTCTGACCCTTCAAAAAATAAATCATCTGTAATATGACTATAGTTTTTATGAAATAATGATCTGTGGAACTCGTGAAGTTTTTGCCCCCACAATGTCTTTACATCCCCAATTTTTTCACCGTCGAATGAATTAAAATCTATTATTGTTTTATAATTTATCTTATCCCCTCCTTTCTTTCCAACGCCTTCGTAGAAAGCAATTTTACCAAGATATCGCTTCCACTCATTATTTGAGGTAAATTTATCGTGTAGATATTCGATAAATAACGGCTTTATTTCTGCACCATCAGCCGCAATTAAAAATCTTGATATTTCAATGTTTGGAGTAGCAACTTGTCTAAATATTGTTAATCTAGGTTCATTTAAGAATGGCTCTGGTATACCCACTTTTGAAAAATATTTAGATACTTTCTTCTGGAGATTAGTGTCAGATCTTCTTTTATTTAAAATAGAAATAGCTTCCTCAAGTGAGTTTGTGTATACAAAATCCTCAAATCTATCTTTACTTGTGATTATTTCCTTTATCGATAAATCTGCATGGGAACCAGAAGTGTTTTTATTAGTATTCAAAAGGCTACTCATGTAAGGAGCCTCTTTAAATATCGATGTTATTTTACTCCAGAACATGTTTACCTCCTTTAATATCAAACTTGTATTTATAACAAGTTTAGTATACCAAAGAAATCAAATCTTTCTAAGCAGTCTGTTTCTGAATCACTAACTTCATCATACCAATACCCTCTGGCCTGTCACTTAGATTAAAGGTTCTGAGCATCCAGTTTTTCAACTCTGGTCTTATGCTGTTAGTTAATTC
>CAZMDL010000002.1:0-4284 GCA_964565285.1 uncultured Candidatus Saccharibacteria bacterium | reverse complement strand
TCCAACAGCTCCTATTAGTACGAAAACCCTATTATGTAGAGGTATTGAACTAAATACTCCTTTTGTATCCGCTGCTATGGATACAGTAACGGAAGCGAAAATGTCGATTGTAATGGCTCGTAATGGAGGCATTGGAATCATTCATCGTAATTGCACTATTGGAAAACAATGTAAAGAAGTAATTCATGTAAAGCGCCACCAAGGCGACATGGTTACCAATCCTATGAGTTTGTTTAGTAAATCTACAGTAGGAGATGCAATGGGAATTTATGAAGAGTTTAATTTTGGTACAATACCAATCGTAAATGAAAAAAAGGAACTCTTGGGGCTTATTACTGAAAGGCATTTGGTGGATTATAAAAACAATAAATATAAATTACTTTCAGACATAATGGTGCCTTTTTCTGAGCTTACATTTGTATATAAAAATACAGATTTAGAAAAAGCACATGAAATCATGAAAGAAAAAGGTAAGAAAAGATTGCCTGTAATAAAATCAGAAGAAGACAGAACTTTGGTAGGTATATATTTCAAAAAAGATATACAAAACAAATTCATGTACCCAAATATGTCGGTAGATAAAAAGGGGCGTTTGCTTGTAGGTGCTGCAATAGGTGTGGGTGAAGATGGTTTCGATAGAGCTCAGGCTCTTATTGAAGCAGGTGCTGATGTACTTTGTATTGATACTGCTCAGGGTGATTCTATTGGTGTTATAGATATTCTTAAAAAGATTAAAGATTTTAATCCAAAAATTCCTATAATTGCCGGTAATGTAGTTACTTATGAAGGAGCATTAAGGCTTGTTCGTGCTGGTGCTGATGCTATAAAAGTTGGCGTTGGTCCAGGTGCTATATGTACTACCCGTGAAATGACGGGTAATGGTATGCCACAGGCAACTGCTATCGTAGAAGTACGAAAAGCTTTATTAAATCACATGGATATTCCTTTGATTGCTGATGGTGGTATAAAAACCACTGGTGATGTGGTAAAAGCTATTGCCTTAGGTGCTAAATGTGTAATGATGGGTTCGGTATTTTCTGGCACTGATGAAGCTCCTGGAGAGATTATAGAGAAAGGTTCTGGGCGTTTTAAGGTTTATCGAGGTATGGGTTCTTCTGAGGCCATGAAGGCTACTGGAGGATTAGGCAATGATCGTTATGGGGCTCAAATAGGTACCACTAAAAAAGTACCTGAAGGTGTGAGTGGGCTCGTTGCCTATAAGGGTACAGTACAAGATATTCTTGATAAATACCTTGGGGCTCTTGTGCAGTCTATGAGAGTGTATCAAGGTGCAAAAGATATCGGAGAATTACAAACAAATCCTCAATTTAAAATTCAAACAGCTTTTGGCAAAATTGAGTCTGGTGTTCGCGATATAATTCTTAATTCTTAAATTCAAAATTCAATTTCAAAAAACATTTAAAAAATACAGTTATGGAAGATAAAAAAGGTTTTATTGATATTTGCCTAGGGCTCCAATGGGGCGATGAAGGCAAAGGAAAAATTGTCGATTATCTTGCAAAAGATTATGACATAGTTGCACGCTTTCAAGGTGGGCCAAATGCTGGCCATACTTTATGGCATGGGAATGATAAGATTGTATTACACAATTTACCTAGTGGAATTTTACATGAACATGTAAAAAATTTCATTGGGCCAGGTTGTGTGGTTGACCCCCAAACACTCTTACAAGAGATTAATTCAGTAAGAATATTACTTAATTATCCCTTGGAACGTATGAAGGAATTAGTATATCTTTCAAAAAATGCTTTTGTGATTCATCCACTACATAAATTGCTTGATAGAGCTATTGAAAATTCAAAGGGTGAAAATAAGGTTGGAACTACTGGGAAAGGTATTGGTACGAGTTATGCTGGTATCAAAAACAGAACTAACTTTCGTTTTGGAGATTTTCTTTTGAAAAACGAAACTTTTATTGATTCTGATTTTTATCATAATTTTATGAAAGATCTTTCGGAAGAAATTATTTTTCATGACAAAGATTTTGCTGAGCATCTTAATAGTTCTGCTATAAAAAATGCTTTATTAGATTTTGAATTTGGATTAGCTCAGTTAACTGAATTTGTAACTCCTGTTGATACTTTTTGGCTTGAAGACCAGATTATTTCTGGTAAAAAAGTTCTTGCAGAGGGTGCACAGGGGACAATGCTTGATAATAACTTTGGATGCTATCCTATGGTAACTTCGAGCAATACAATCGCTGGTGCAGCTCCTGTGGGGCTTGGTGTGCCGATGAAATACTTTAGGAAAACTATTGGAGTGTGTAAGTGGTACACCACCAAAGTAGGTGAAGGAGATTTTCCTTCTGAAATTGATAGCGATGATTTAGCTCATCTAATGCGTGAAGCTGGTGGCGAAGTCGGTGCTACTACTGGTCGCCCTCGAAGAATTGGGTGGTTTGATGTGCCTCAAATGAATTATGCTATCCGCCTTAATGCTGTAGATGAATTAATAATTACTAAGGTTGATATTAATCCATTTGAAAAAGTAGAAGTTGTTTCAAGCTATGTTGTTGGTTTTTATGAGGATGAAGAACATACCACTTGTATGTTTCCTTTTGACACTTTAGAAATAAGATCGGTTATTCGTCATTGTTTAAAAATGAAATGGCAACGATTCGATGATGAAACAAGTATGCTTCATTCTGATTTTGCTTTATATCTAAATTATTTAAAAAATCAATTAGATCGTAATGTAAAAATCACCCACATTAGTGTGGGTCCGTATCGTAATGATATTGAGGAAGTATTGTTTTAATGTTCTTTTTTAAAATATAAAACCCTATAGGCTTTGGCTTGTAGGGTTTTGTTATTTTCAAGTAGCATTATTATAAAAAATGCTCTATTATGAAATTGGTTTTGCCCCCGTAGTTCAATGGATAGAACAGTTCCGTCCTAAGGAATAGATCCCCGTTCGATTCGGAGCGGGGGCACCATACTTTTATTTTAGGCTCCATTATGCTATATTATTTATCGTGGATCCTGATATTAAAAAGATATTAATTGAGAACCTTGAAATTACTAAGCAAAATAATGAATTGCTTACTAAGATTAGAAGTGTTCAAAAATGGTCCCAAATTACTCGTGCTGTGTATTGGTTACTTATAATAGGAGCATCATTAGGGTCTTACTATTTTATTCAGCCTTATTTAGGTTCAATATTAAATGTATATTCTGGTGGAGTTTCAGATATTCATAGTATAAGTGATTTTAGTAAAAATCTACCTGATTCAAAGAAATTACAAGATATTGTGAATCAGTTTAATCAGTAGTTTAAAATTATATCAAAGTATGCCTAGGTATGCTGTCTTGGTAGCTCAAGCGACATAACTATGCTATAAAATAAAGATAACTTAATATAATCATGCCTAGGTAGCTCAGTTGGTAGAGCGCTCCCCTGAAGAGGGATAGGTCCCCAGTTCGACCCTGGGCCTAGGCACATAAAAATAAAATCCCCATTAGGGGATTTTATTTTTATGTGCAATAGCTGACCCTAAACCTATATAGATTTAACTTTCAAATTTGTCTTTTTGTCTTTGTTTATCTTTGGAAGTCTTATCATTAATAGGCCGTGCTTTTCTGTCGCTTCTGCTTCTTCTGGTTCTACTTCTTGTGGTAAATCAATAGTACGAGAGAATGAACCCCAATACAGTTCTTTTGTAAAATAATTATCTTTTGCTACTAATTTTCCTTCCTCTCTTTTTCCTTTTATTGTTACAACTTCACGAGTAATAGTTATTGTTAGATTTTGTGGTTCTACTCCTGCAACCATTGTTTGAACTATTATGTCGTTATTTGTTTGATATACGTCTACAGCAAGTTCTGCCTCTTCTTCGTTCTGCTCCTCGATATCTTCTTCATGGTCAAGACCTTCAACTTTTAAATTAACAGATCCTTTTGATGGGATTTTTGAGATTTTTTGATTAGAATTACTTTCTAATTCTTCTGTTTCTTCATCACTAAGTTTTATACTGCCTGTTAAACGTTCAAAAAAAGATCTTTTTTTCATAATTTATTTTTTATGTATAGTGGAAATTTATTCTCCACCCATACGCTTCAATTTTTCAAATATAAGAATATTTATAATCGCGATAATCCAAAGAAAACCAAAAACTTGTAGAAAATTTTCACCGCTTCCTTTCATTATAAAGAAATTAAAAAGTGTATGCAAGGTAATTGCAATAATAATTCCAAAAAATAAATATGTTTTTTTGTTTATCCATTCACGATAAAAAGATAATCCAAGCGCGGAACCAATCATCCC
>CAZMDL010000001.1:0-1851 GCA_964565285.1 uncultured Candidatus Saccharibacteria bacterium | reverse complement strand
AGTTCTTTTACCTAAGTTGCATCCTTGAGCATGTGGTATAGAAAAAGATGGTAATATATGAGCGAGTGGACCCATAAGCATTACAATAGAGCGTGTTCTTATTGCTGATTCTTTGTTTATGTTATTTAATTTAAATATTTTTGGTGGATTGATTGTAATTGAGTTTTGATTTATCCATTTTATTTCAACTCCTATACTTTCGAGGATTTCTATTACTCTATAAACTTCTTCTATTCTGGCTATTCCATGAAGGGTTGTTTTACCTCTATTTAATAAAGATGCACAAAGTAAACCTACTGAGCCATTTTTGGAAAAGTTGGTATTTATTGTGCCGTTTAATTTTTTGCCCCCAGTTATTTGAAAATCAATTGAATTATTTATGGATACTATTTTATGATCAAGTACAGTACTTATTTTAGATAATAATTCTGTTGTGAAGTTTTGTTCACCTTTTTCCATTCGGGCAACTGCACTCTGAGATGTACCAAGTAGGCGAGCAAATTCTCCTTGTGTCATATTCTTTTTTTCACGCAATTCTTTAATAAAAAACGCAATTTTTTGTTGGTCAGATACTTTTTTCATATTTTGTTATTATATATCATATATGATATAATAGCAATATGAATGAATTTGTAAATATCTCACAGAATACTACATTTAAACTGCCTGCTTATGTAAGTAAGGTTGTGTCTTTTGTCGGTGGAGATATTAAGCAGATAGTGCAAAATATAAAAAAAGACGGTAGATTATTTGTTCTTGGCGGGGGTTCTAATATTATTCTCCCCGAAGATATGAAAGATGTTATTGTTTTGAAGTTAGAGAATAAGGGCATAGAGAAAATAACAGAAGATGATAATAGTGTAATGATAAAAGTTGCTTCCGGCGAAGTCTGGGATGATGTCGTGGCGTATTCTGTGGAAAATGGTTATTCTGGTATTGAAGCACTTTCTGCAATTCCAGGGACGGCCGGTGCAACTCCTATTCAAAATGTAGGTGCTTATGGTTGTGAGATAAAAGACGTTCTTGTTTCTATTAATGCTTATGATTTAAAAGAAGAAAATAATGTTACTTTTTTAAATGAAGAATGTGGTTTCTCTTATCGCATGAGTAAATTTAAAGGCGAATGGAAGGGAAGGTTTATCATTACAGAAATAATTATTAAACTTTCTAAAGGTAAACCAAAAATTCCAGAATATCCTGGTGTACAGAAATATTTTATTGAAAAAGGAATTCAAGATCCTACATTATTAGAAATTCGTAATGCAATTATAGAAATTCGTTGGTCTAAATTACCAAAGCCAAATGAAGTACCAAATTGTGGATCATTTTTTGAAAATCCGATTGTGGAGAAGGCGGTGGCTGAAAAAATAAAATTAGAATATAACACTATGCCATCTTTTCCTATTTCAGAAGGTTTTGTAAAAATTCCTGCAGGATGGCTTATAGAAAATACTGGACTTAAAGGTGCAGATTTTGGTGCTGTGGGTACGTATGAAAAGAACGCTTTAGTCCTTGTGAATAATAATTTTGCGACACAAAAAGATGTTATAAACGCACGTGACAGTATAATAAAAATGGTTTACGAAAAATTTGGAATAACTTTAGAGTCCGAACCTGAAATAATACAATAAAAAAACACACTCTTTTGTTTGAATGTGTTTTTAGACCTTCTGTTTTACTATTTGAGTTGTTTTTGGTGTTGATACAAAAACTTAAAGAATGATGATTCATATGGTTCTCCATCTTTTTCATTTATGATATCAGAAAGCGGAATTAATTTTTGAGGGTTTATGGAATCAATATTTACTGAAGCCAGTAGTCCGTTATTTTTAATTGCCCAAGGATCTCTTT